>JBFYKC010000081.1:0-3999 GCA_041311135.1 Comamonadaceae bacterium
TTTCTGGACATCGTGCCCGAGGCGTGGTGGCGCTTGGGCGAGCAGGTGCCGACGGCGGTGATGATGACGCTGTTTCCCAGTGTGATTTTTCAGCAGCAGGTCAACAGCGTGTCCACTCGGCACATTCAGCCTGACGGGCATGGCGCGTTTGACTTTGTTTGGACGCACTTTGGCTTTGAAGACGACACCCCCGAGATGCACGAACGCCGCTTGCGCCAAGCCAACTTGTTTGGCCCCGCGGGTTTTGTCAGCGCAGACGACGGCGAGGTGATTGAGTTTTCGCAACAGGCCTTCGAGACAAAACCCGCGCATCGCGCCGTGGCAGAACTCGGAGGACGCGAGGTAGGTGAGACGGACCACATGGTGACCGAAACGCTGATTCGCGGCATGTATGCCTATTGGCGCAAAGTGATGGAGGCCTGAGCATGGTGAACTTTGAAACCCATCTGGCGTTGACCCAGCTTTATGCCGACTACGCCTTGGCCGTCGACAGCGGACAGTGGGACTTGTGGCCTGAGTTTTTTACCGAGCGATGCGTGTACAAACTCATTCCGCGAGAAAACTACGAGCGCGGGTTTCCGCTGTGTACCTTGTCTTTCACCAGCAAAGGCATGCTCAAGGACCGTGTGTACGGCATTCAAGAAACGCTGTATCACGACCCGTATTACCAGCGGCATGTGGTGGGCGCACCTGTGGTGCGCGAGGTGGTCAATGGGTGCATCCACGCCCAAGCCAACTACGCGGTGTTTCGGACCAAATACGACAAAGAAAGCACGGTGTTCAACGTGGGCCGCTACATCGACACCCTTGTGCAGACACCCGACGGGCTCAAGTTCGCCGAGCGGTTGTGCGTGTACGACAGTGAAATGATTCCTAACTCCATCATCTATCCCCTCTGATCATGACCCCATGGATTGACGTGGCCGCAGAGGCCGATTTATTTGAAGGCGCAGGCATCGCCGTCACCCCCGAAGGGCAAGACATTGCCCTGTTCAGTGTGGAAGGCGAGGTGTTCGCGATCAACAACCTGTGCAGTCACGGCAACGCCAAGCTGTGTGATGGATTTGTTGAAGGGCACCATGTGGAGTGTCCGTTTCACCAAGCCCAATTCAGTTTGCGCGATGGCTCGGTGGCGTGTGGGCCGGCCACGGAGCCGGTCAAGTCTTGGCCCGTCAAGATAGAGGCGGGCCGTGTCTTTCTTCAGCTGGGTTGAGTGCGCGTTAAAAGCATGGCATCGCCGTAGCTGAAAAACCGATAGTGGTGAGCAATGGCATGGCGGTACAACGCGTGCATATGGTCAAAGCCAGCAAACGCGCTGACCAACATCAGCAAGGTGCTTTTTGGCAAATGGAAGTTGGTGATGAGCACGTCCACCACTTGAAACGCAAAGCCCGGCGTGATGAAGATTTGTGTGTCGCCACTTGTCAGGCCGCTTTGTGCCCAGCTCTCGAGCGTGCGCACGCTGGTGGTGCCCACCGCGACCACGCGCCCACCGCGAGCACGGCAATCGGTAATGGCTTGCAAGGTTTCGGGCGGAATGTTGTACCACTCGCTGTGCATGCGGTGTTCGGCTAAGTTTTCTGTTTTCACGGGTTGGAAGGTGCCCGCCCCTACATGCAGCGTGACGCTGGCGCGCGCCACGCCACGTGCTTCTAGCCCTTGCAACACGCCTTCATCAAAGTGCAACGCGGCCGTGGGGGCCGCCGCAGCGCCGGGGTGTTTGGCAAACACGGTTTGGTAACGGCGTTCGTCTTCGGCTTTGTCTGCTTCGGTTTCGTGTTGAGGATCGGCCGTGTGTTGATGGCGTTCAATGTAAGGGGGCAGCGGCATGTGACCGTGCTGTTGCATCAGCGCGTGTGGCTCGTCGCTGAACTTGACGCGAAACAGTTGCCCGTCTTCGTTGGGCCAGCGCCCGAGCAGCGTGGCGGTGAAGCCACCTTCTTGAGGGCCCCCGTTCATCAAGAGTTCCGTGCCGACGGGGGGCTTTTTGCTCACCTTCATGTGGGCCACCACGTCGTGGCCGGTGAGCACGCGCTCGACCAGCAACTCGAGCTTGCCGCCGGTTGGCTTCTCGCCAAACAAACGGGCCTTCACCACTTGGGTGTCGTTGAACACCAGCAAGTCGCCGGGTTGCAGCAAGTCGGGGAGGTCTTTGAAGGTGCGATCGGAAAACTCAGCGTGGCGGCCATCAAGCAAGCGCGAGGCGCTGCGTTCAGAGGCGGGGTGCTGGGCAATCAGGGACTCAGGCAATTCAAAGTCGAAATCGCTGAGGGTGTAGGTGTGCGTCATGTGCTTGAGGGCCGGACAGGCCCGTTCCAAGTGAAGGGGTCAGTGAATGACAGAGGCACAATTGTCCCATGACTCGCGCCAAGCCCCCTGCGAAGCCTGCTGCTTCGACGGCCCTCAAACCCCTCTCTGCGCCGCAAAAAGCGTTGCGCAAACTCGGGCTGGACCGCGACATCGATTTGGCCTTGCACCTGCCTTTGCGCTACGAGGACGAAACCCGCATCGTGCGCTTGGCCGACACGCGCGAGGGTGACATCGCGCAGATCGAGGCGACGGTGGTGTCGTGCGACATTGCCTACAAACCGCGTCGTCAATTGCTGGTGGTGGTCGACGATGGCTCAGACACCTGCACGCTTCGTTTTTTCAGCTTCTACCCATCGCAGCAAAAAGCCTTGGCCGTGGGTAACCGCTTGCGTTTGCGCGGCGAGGTGAAAGGGGGCTTCATGGGGCGCACCATGATGCACCCGAGCTTTCACATCGCAGGGGGCGAGTTGCCCCATGCGCTGACGCCCGTGTACCCCACGTCGGCGGGTTTGCCGCAGGCGTATTTGCGCAAGGCGGTGCACAGCGGTTTGGTGCATGCGGCGCGCCACGGGTTTTTTACCGAAACCATTCCCCCTGGGCATTTGCCGCCTTCAGCCATGTCGCACGGTGGACGGCCTGGTTCAGGCGCTGCCGTGCCAACGGCCTGGGGCTTGGAACAGGCGCTGCATTTTTTGCATCACCCCACGCCCGACGTGTCGCTGGCGCAGTTGGAAGACCGCACCCATCCGGCCTGGCAACGCTTGAAGGCAGAAGAGTTGCTGGCGCAACAACTGTCACAGCTGCAGTCGAAGCGCGCGCGCGATGAATTGCGCGCACCCGTGCTGGCGCTCAAGCAAGGGGGTTTGCATGAACAATTGTTGGGCGCACTGCCGTTTGGGCTGACAGGTGCGCAACGCCGAGTGGGCGAAGAAATTGCGCTTGACTTGATGCGCCAAGTGCCCATGCACCGCTTGCTGCAAGGCGATGTGGGTTCGGGCAAAACCGTGGTCGCGGCACTGGCGGCAGCGGTGGCCATGGACAGTGGCTGGCAATGTGCGCTGATGGCGCCCACAGAAATCTTGGCAGAGCAACATTTCCGCAAACTCATTGCTTGGTTAGAGCCCTTGCTCACACCCTTGGGCAAGCGCGTGGCGTGGCTCACGGGCAGTCAAAAGAAAAAAGAACGCACCGACATGTTGGCACTCATTGCCAGTGGCGAGGCCGCGCTGGTGGTGGGCACGCATGCGGTGATTCAAGAGCAAGTGATTTTCAAAAACTTGGCCTTGGCCATCATTGACGAACAGCACCGCTTTGGCGTGGCGCAGCGGCTGGCTTTGCGCGAGAAGATGCAAGTGCACGACGGTAGCCCTGAGCAAGAGCCCCACATGCTGATGATGAGCGCCACCCCCATTCCGCGTACCTTGGCCATGAGCTACTACGCCGACCTGGATGTGTCCACGCTGGATGAGCTGCCACCCGGGCGCACCCCGGTGGTGACCAAGTTGGTGTCCGAGGCCCGGCGCGACGAGTTGATTGAACGCATTCGCCACCAGTTGGACGAAGGTCGTCAGGTGTATTGGGTCTGTCCGCTGATTGAAGAAAGCGAAGCGCTTGATTTGACCAACGCCACCGAAACCCATGCGTTGCTCACGGAGGCCTTGAACCCAACGGGGGCGGCCCCTGTGCTGG
>JBFYKC010000100.1:0-18979 GCA_041311135.1 Comamonadaceae bacterium
CAGCAACGCCCCGGCAGTGGCCTGAGGCGGAGGAGAGATTGTGGTGTCAGCAGTCATCAGTCTTCAAATTGGCTCTGGCGCCAAGCTTGGCTTTGGGCCGAGTGGGGAAATTGTTGTGTCAATTGTTGCGCGCGTTGACGCATATTTTGAGGCTGTTCGAGCGCACGGGCCAGCTTGACGCCCAGCCACAAGCTCTCAGCCGAAGCTTGCGCACCGGCATTCAAAGGAGCCAAGGTCACCTCGGCCTTGGCGAACTGATGCGCCTGCCATTCGAGTGAAGCCAATTGATAGCGGGCCACCGAATTGGCAGGATCCAACGCCAAGGCTTGTTGAAAACTGTCGACGGCTTTGGCAGGAACACCCGCACGCACTTGGCAGACGCCCAACACCATCCATGACTTGCTGGCTTGGCGATAAGCTGGTTGCGCAAGGGCTTGCGTCAGTTGAGTTTGCCCTTCGGCAAAACGGCTTTGCTGGCACAAGAACCAACCGTAGTTGTGCTGAATCGACGCCAACTCAGCCGAACGCACCGGCGCAGCAGAAGCCAACGCCAACGCGCGCTCGAAGCTGGCCTGAGCCAACTCCGGTGAATTCTCACGTTGGTGAATCAACCCGAGCAGGCTGTAAGCCTCGGGAAATTCAGCGTCAATCAACAACGCGGCGCGCACCTCTTGTTGGGCCACTTGGTTTTGCCCCTGTTCGTAATAGGCGCTGGCCAAGCTCAAACGGCGCATCGCGCGCTGACGGGTGCTGTCGGGTTCGGGTTGGGTCAGGGCATCCAACTGGGGTGCGGCGAAGCTGCTGGCCATCACACCCACAAGCCAAGCCCAGACCATCAACCCGCGATACAAACGCACGCTCATAGCGGCACCTGCGTCAAGGGGATCACACGCTGTTTGGCAATGCGTTCATCCACATTGGTGCGGTCTTTGACGTCACCGGCCAACTGACCACAAGCCGCATCGATGTCGTCACCCCGGGTTTTGCGAATGGTAGTGACAATGCCTGCCTCGCTGAGCTGAGTCGCAAAGGCTTTCACAGTGGCCGTGTCAGAGCGCGTCAAGCCTGAAGCCGGAAAGGGATTGAAAGGAATCAGGTTGAACTTGCACGGCACAGGCTCACCCTGCCCGCGTTTGGGTTTGACCAAATTAATCAAGGCTTGTGCATGCTCAGGCTGGTCGTTGACGCCTGCCAACATGCAGTATTCAAAAGTGATGAAGTCGCGTGGCGCATGCGCCAAATAACGGCGACAGGCATCCATCAACTCATGCAAAGGGTATTTGCGGTTCAGCGGTACCAAGTTGTCACGCAAGGCATCGGTGGGAGCATGCAAGGACACGGCCAAAGCCACCGGGCAATCGTCCCCCAAACGGTCCATCATGGACACCACACCCGAGGTCGACACCGTCACACGGCGACGCGACAGGCCGTAACCATGGTCATCCAACATTGCGCGCAAGGCGGGGACCAAGGCGCTGTAGTTTTGCAAGGGCTCGCCCATGCCCATCATCACCACGTTGGAGATCACGCGTTCGGAGGTGTTGAACTGCTTGCGCAAGGTGTGCTCGGCAAACCAAAGCTGCGACAAGATTTCACCCGTGGTGAGGTTGCGACTAAAGCCTTGGTGGCCCGTGGAGCAAAAACGGCAGCCCACGGCGCAACCCGCTTGCGAGGACACGCACAAGGTGCCGCGGTCATCTTCAGGAATGAACACGGTTTCAACCGCATTGCCGTCACCCACATCGAACAGCCATTTGATGGTGCCGTCGGCGGAGTCGTGCCGAGAGATGGGAGTTAAGGGCTGAACGTGGGCACACGTTTTCAGCTTTTCGCGCAGCGACTTGGCAAGATCAGACATCTGATCAAAGTCTTGGGCGCCTTTTTGGTGAACCCACCGAAACAATTGTGTGGCGCGAAAGCGTTTCTCGCCCAAGCGCTCACAAAAAACGGCCAAACCGTCGAGATCAAAATCAAGCAGGTTGGCCGTCATTGTTTTGCGTGGCGCCACTGAAACCAGCAGCGCCTGTCGCCTCTTAGTGACCGTAAACGTTCATGCCGGCAAAGAAGAAGCCGATTTCAACAGCGGCTGTGTCTGGGCCGTCAGAACCGTGCACCGCGTTGGCGTCGATGCTGTCCGCGAAGTCAGCACGGATGGTGCCAGGTGCAGCTTCTTTGGGGTTGGTGGCGCCCATCAGGTCACGGTTTTTCAGAATCGCGTTTTCGCCTTCCAACACTTGGATCATGACGGGGCCAGAGACCATGAAGTCGACCAAATCTTTGAAGAAAGGACGTGCTTTGTGCACGGCGTAGAACTGTTCAGCTTCGCCGCGTGACAAGTGCGCCATGCGAGCTGCTACAACTTTCAAGCCAGCCGCTTCGAAGCGTGCATAGATTTGGCCGATGACATTCTTAGCAACGGCGTCAGGCTTGATGATGGAGAGAGTACGTTCGGTCATTTGGAATTTCCCTGTATTGACTGTGATTGAAATCTTTTACGCAAAGTGCGAAGCCTGCTATTTTAACCGCTCAAAGGGATTTCCCTAGGGCTTACATGCGTTTTTGGTGCGTGTTTTTAAGGGTGTTAACGGCCACCACGACCGCGGTTACCGCCACTGCCGCCACCCGATCGGCCGCCGCCAAAGCTGCCTCCAGCAGCGCCACCGCGGCGCGGGGCCCCACTGGCAGCACGTGGTTTGCCCACCAAGCCCGCTTTGAAGGCTTTTTGCCCGTCTTTTTTACGTTGGCGCTCCAGGGCGTAGCTGTCCGCACCGATGTAACCCACCGAGGTTTGCATGGGATCTGGCTGCGCCGAACGTTCGGGCGACTTGCCACCGCGTCGACGCTCGGTGCGCACCAAACGCTCCGGCCCACTGCGCTCTTCAGGCGCGCGCGGGGTAGAAGGACGCGGACCCACGCTGTTGCCACGGCGACGGCTGTTGGCGCGTTCGTTACGGTCATGGCGCGAAGGACCGCTTTGCATCGGTGCGTCGGCACCTGCGGCCTCCATCAAGGCGCGAATGTCACGCTCGCCCAGCTCCACAAAAGCCCCGCGCTTCAACCCGCGTGGCAACACCATGGCGCCATAGCGAATGCGAATCAAACGGCTCACTGCATGGCCCACAGCTTCAAACATGCGTCGCACTTCGCGGTTACGACCTTCCGAAATGGTCACGCGGTACCAGCAATTGGAGCCTTCACCACCGCCCTCTTCGATCGAACCAAACTGGGCAGGACCGTCGTCCAACTGAATGCCGGTGATGAGCTGCTCTTTTTGGTCTTTGCTGAGTTTGCCCAGCGAGCGCACGGCGTATTCGCGTTGCAAACCGAAACGGGGGTGCATCAGCTGGTTGGCCAATTCGCCCGAGCTGGTGAACAACAACAAGCCTTCGGTGTTCAAGTCCAAACGGCCCACCGATTGCCACTTGCCTTGGTACAAGCGAGGCAAACGGCGGAACACAGTGGGACGATTTTGTGGGTCGTCGGTGGTCACCACTTCGCCCGCAGGCTTGTGGTACGCAATCACGCGCGGGGGTGGCGGTGCAATGCGCACCTTGAGTTGTCGACCATGCACCTTGATTTGGTCGCCAAACTGCACACGTTGCCCCACGTGGGCCACTTCGTTGTTGACGGCCACGTGGCCTTCAGCAATCAAGCGCTCCATCTCGATGCGCGAGCCCAAACCTGATTGGGCCAAGACTTTGTGCAACTTGGGCGATTCGGGTTGCGGCAACAACACGCGTTTTTCAGGTGCGGCATCGGCACGGGTCAGTTCAGCATCGAACTCGCCAGAGACCACATCGTCGAAATCGAAAACGGTGTCGTCGTCTAACAAGTCGTTGTGCGGTTCGGTCGGCTTGCCCCCCAGGTCGTGGTGTTTAGTGTTCATTCGGTTCATCGCCTGTTGGGGCGGGATCTCTGGGTGAGGAAAGTTCAAACATAGGCGCTTCGGCGTGGTCGCTCACCACGGTGGACACGGTCTCGGTGTCACCCGTCTCAAGTGCCATGTCCATCTGCATCGACGGATCGTCTTCACCCAAACGGGCAAAGGCGTTGGCTTGCGCTTGGGCGCTGTCATACACGGGCAGCTGGTCGAGAGAGGCCAAGCCCAAATCGTCCAAAAACTGGCGGGTGGTGGCGTACAGGGCTGGACGGCCGACTGTTTCACGATGTCCGATGACTTCCACCCAACCACGGTCTTCCAGCTGCTTGAGCACCAAGGAGTTGATGGTCACGCCACGTACGTCTTCCATGTCGCCACGCGTCACAGGCTGGCGGTAGGCAATGATGGCCAAGGTTTCCATCACAGCACGCGAGTATTTCGGAGGTTTCTCAGGGTTCAAACGGTCCAAAAATTCGCGCATTTCTGGACGGCTTTGAAAGCGCCATCCGGTGGCCACTTGCACCAGCTCAACACCACGTTGCGCCCAATCGAGCTGCAACTCTTCTAGTAGGGTACGGATGGTGTCTGCGCCCAAGGCGTCAGAGAACAGCACGCGCAAATCGCGAATCTGGATCGGTTGGTGCGAACAAATCAGGGCGGTCTCAAGTACGCGCTTGGCATCCACGGTGTTCATCGTGAGAGTTCCGGGTCAAGGATCGAGGAAGGGGCCTACGAAAATTCATCTCGAGGCGGGTCAGGGGCGTTGTGTCGCCATGTCAGAGCCAAAGGGCCCACCGCTTTCACAAGCGTGCCCGCGTATTGTAACGGAGGTGCTTGGAAAGGCTTATTCGGGACGTTGAAGCCCCAAGGACGCCAACAAGTTCAGCATGTCTTCAGGCAACGGGGCTTCAAAACGCAGGGGAGCACCGGTGACGGGATGATCAAAGCTCAAACGAAACGCATGCAAGGCCTGACGGTCAATCCCCAAGGTCATGGGACCTGCGTACAACGAATCTCCCACCAACGGATGACCGATGTGCGCCATGTGAACACGAATTTGATGGGTACGCCCCGTGTGCAAGGTGCACTGCACCAAGCAGGCCTCTTCTTGGCTACTCAGACACGCAAAGGTGGTATGGGCTTCTTTGTCGGGCAAGCGTTCGAGATCAACCACGGCCATGCGCAGGCGGTTGCGGTAATCACGGCCAATGGCGGCCACCACATCACGCACGGAATTGCCGTTCCATTTGCGATAGGCCACCGCCAAGTATTCGCGGTGCACCTCACGCGCGGCAATCATGGCCACCAAGGCATCCATGGCGCGGCGGGTTCGCGCCACCACCATCAAGCCGCTGGTGTCTTTGTCCAACCGATGAACAATGCCTGCGCGCGGCAACATGACCGCTTGCGGGTCCAAGGCCAGCAAGCCATTGAGCAAGGTACCGCTCCAATTGCCTGGCGCAGGATGTACCACCAAGCCTGCGGGTTTGTGGATGATGCGCAGGTCGTCGTCCTCGTAGACCACATCCAAGGGAATGTTTTCAGGCTTGAAGGCTTGACTTTGAGGGGTGGGTTTCAACGTGAGTTGGTAGATCTCCCCCATACGCACCTTAGCCGAGGCTTTGCTCATGACACGCGGCACCGGCTGCAGGCATTGCACGCAACCTTCGCTGAGCAGTTGCTGGGAATAGCTGCGCGAGAACTCGGGCAACAACACAGCCAACGCACGGTCCAAGCGGTCGCCATGCAGGTCGGTTGGGATCAGTAGCTCGCGGGTCTCAACGTCGGTACCATCCAATGAATCGATGGGTTCATCCAACAAAACATCCTCAAGTGTGGGGACGAGAGGACTTGGCTGAGCCGATAGAATGGTTTGACTTTGCTTCAAGAGGTTGACCTGTGGTGTTACGACTCAAATTATCGACTGTGTGGATGGCCCTTGGCTTGTCTGGCGCCATTCTTTTGTCTGGCTGTGCCGACAGCAACTATGACCCGACCAAAGACTGGAGCGTCGACAAGCTCTACAACGAAGCCAAAGACGAAATGGCGGCCGGCGGCTACGACAAAGCCATTGGCCTGTACGAAAAGCTCGAAGGTCGCGCTGCCGGTACGCCTTTGGCACAACAAGCACAACTCGACAAAGCTTGGGCCCAATTCAAAACCAACGAACCCGTGCAAGCCGTGGCCACATTGGACCGCTTCATCAAACTGCACCCCGCCAGCCCCGCACTGGACTACGCGCTCTACCTCAAAGGTTTGGTGAACTTCAACGACAACCTCGGTTTGTTCTCTTCTTGGGCAGAGCAAGACTTGGCTGAACGTGACCCCAAACAAGCAAAGGAATCGTTTGAAGCCTTCCGCGAATTGGTGCAACGTTTTCCCAACTCCAAGTACGCAGAAGATGCGCGTTTGCGCATGGCGTTCATCAAGAATTCACTGGCACGCTCAGACGTCCACGTGGCGCGTTTTTACTTCCAACGTGGCGCGTATGTGGCCGCGATCAACCGTGCACAAACGACCGTGCA
Organism: Comamonadaceae bacterium; assembly: GCA_041311135.1. Taxonomy (GTDB): domain Bacteria; phylum Pseudomonadota; class Gammaproteobacteria; order Burkholderiales; family Burkholderiaceae_C; genus Limnohabitans. The sequence continues at coordinate 6,406 of JBFYKC010000100.1, forward strand.
AGAGTTCCGTGACGTCCCCGCTGTGGAAGAAGCTTTGTTCATCATGGTTCAGTCTTACGACCGCTTGGGACTGACGCAGCTGCGCGATGACACCAAGCGCGTGCTTGAAACCACTTACCCCAATTCGCCCTACCTTTACCCGGAACGGGCAGCGACTAAAAAGTCCTGGTGGAAGCTTTGGTAAGTGCTTCTTGGCTCAGCATCTCCAAACGTTGAGCCAACTCTGTCGCTGACTGCAAAGGCTGCATCGGCGGCAAGGCCGACAACAAACGGCGGCCATAGCCTGTGGTCACCAAGCGGTTGTCACACAACACCAACACGCCTTGGTCTGATTCAGATCGAATCAAGCGCCCTGCCCCTTGCTTCAAGGCCACGACAGCTTCGGGCACAAAGTAGTCGTTGAAGGGACTTCGCCGTTGCGCCTCCAAGCGTTTGCTGCGGGCTTCCACCAACGGATCGTTGGGTGGGGGGAATGGCAGCTTGTCAATCACCACCAATTGCAAGGCATCGCCGGGAACATCAAAACCTTCCCAAAACGTCGCTGAAGCCACCAGCACACACCCCACATGGCCGTCCGATGCACCTTGACGGAAACGTTCCATCAAGTGTCGTTTGGGCCATTCGCCTTGCACCAGCACTTCGACACCTGCGCCCTCGAGTTGCTGCTTCATCGCGTCACCAATGGCGCGCAACGCACGCAAGGTGGTGGTGAGCACCAAGGTGCGACCGCCCAAGCGGCGCACGGCACCACTGGCCAAGGTGGCCACCTGCGCGCTGTGCGCGGGGTCGTTGGGCCTGACGATGTCACGTGGCACATACAACGCGGCTTGCGCAGGGTAATCAAATGGGCTACTCACACGCAACACCGTGGCTGATTCCAAACCACAAGGCTCGGTGAACCAACGCAGATGCGGGTCATCACCCAAAGTGGCAGAGGTGAAGATCCAACTGCGTGGTCGCGTGTCTTCTATCGGCCGCATCGGGAAGGCTTCATCAAACGGCGAGCCCGCCATCTCATCAGGCAACGCATGCGGCGGCGCATCATGCCAGGGAGGTTCATCACCAGGGTCTATCGCGTTGGCGTTGTGTGTCACCTTCAACAAACGCTCGCGCACGGTGTCGGCAATATCGAGGGGCGCCTCCATCAAACGCATTTGCGAGGCGCTCACATCGACCCAACGCACCGCATCGGGCGCACAGAGGTTTAGAAAGGCATCCACACGTTTGGCGATGTCTGCCACACGGTCATGCAAACGCATGAAGTCCGGCGCAATTTCGCTCACGGTGTCGAGTGCCTGCAAAGCTTGCACACAAGCGGCACCCACATCTTGCAGCGCTTGCGCCCATGCTCCCGCATGAACCCCTTCTGGGGCATCTTCCGTCCACCGGAGCTTCACAGCCCCTGACCGCTTGCCCCCCATCAAACGCAACTCGCGTGCTGCACGCTCCAGCGTGGCACAGACCCCTTGCCAGTCAGCCAAGCCACGCGCCAATTGCAAACCCGTCGCCAACACATCACGCGTGACATCGAGCAACTGTGCGGTCCCCAGCTGATGACCCAAAAAGTTAACGCCAATTTCATTGAGCTGATGCGCCTCATCAAAGATGACCACGCGGACACTGGGCAACAACTCGGCCATACCGTTTTCACGCACCGCCATGTCTGCAAAAAACAGATGGTGGTTGATGACCACCACATCGGCCCCCAATGCATCGCGGCGGGCCGCATTGACGTGGCAGGTTTTGAACTTCGGGCATTGCGAACCCAAACAGTTTTCACGGTTCGAGGTGATCAATGGGATCAAGGGGGAGCGTTCGTCTAAGCCCGGCAGCTCCGCCAAGTCGCCTGTGCGGGTGCTGAGCGACCAGGTTTCCACACGTGACAACAGGTGCACGGTGTGTCGGTCTGGCAAGGTGGTGTCGCGCCGCGCCATTTCCATGCGGTGGGTACACAAATAACTGGAGCGCCCCTTGAGCAAGGCCAAGCGAATGGGCAAGTTCAGCGCTTGCACCAAGCGCGGCAAGTCACGTGCAAACAACTGGTCTTGCAACGCTTTGGTGGCAGTCGAAAGCAGCACACGTTCGCCACTCAACAAGGCTGGCACCAAGTACGCAAAGGTTTTGCCCACACCGGTCCCCGCCTCCACCACCAAACTACCGCCGTGTGCGACCACATCAGCCACAGCCAACGCCATGTCAGTTTGACCTTCACGTGGTGTGAATTGATCGGTGGCACGGGCCAGCACCCCCAACGGTGCAAAGGCCTCTTGCACCAAATCACGCAAAGGGTGGGTCATCGCGTAGGGAGAGGCAGCGGCGCTGCAGGTTCTTTGGTGCGTTCACGCAACTTCTTTTCGACGTCGGCACGGTGCTGAGCCGCATCACGTTGCTTTTGCTCGTATTCACCGCGTTTGGTGCCTTGCAATGCGTGATCGATTTGCTTTTGTGAATTGGCATCTGCGCGCTCTTTGGCTGCGGCAATAGCTTGGGCACGTTGGGCTTCTGCATCTTTGCGCGAGGCTTCACTGTTACGTTCTTCAAGACGACGTTTGGCATCTTCAAATTTAACGTGTCGCTCAACGGCGTTGAAATTCAACTCTTCTTTGCGCAGCGCTTGATTGGCTTCGATGCGACGGTCACGTGCCTTTAAGCGACAACTTGTCACATCAAACTGCTGATAGCACTGTTTCAACGCTGCGTTGTATTGCGCTTCTAGCTCCTGACGAGCGGCATCCAATCGGACACGTTCTTGTTCCCGTGCCTCTTGGGTAGGGAATGCAGAAGCGCCATCCACGACTTGCGCGGGCTCGGCCGCCTGGGCAAGCAGACATGCACACCCAATCAACGCAACAAGTGTTCTTTTCATGTGAGTGCTGTGTCGACCGTACGACGTTCCAAAGCCAAAAATTCAGCCGACTGCATTTCATTCAAACGCGACACCGTACGCGGAAATTCGTGGGCCATCGGGCCTTCGGTGTACAAATCTTCCGGCGGGACAGCCGCCGACATCATGAGCTTGACGCGTCGGTCATACAACACATCCACCAACCAGGTGAAGCGACGCGCTTCTGCCGCTTTGTTGACTGGCATGTGCGGCACATCACTGAGCAACACGGTGTGAAATTGACTGGCAATTTCTAAGTAATCGTTTTGCGAACGTGGACCACCACACAAGTCTTTGAAGTCAAACCACACCACGCCCCCGGCCCGGCGGCGCGCTTTGATTTCACGCGCCTCGATGTGCAACACCGGGTCCTCGTCTTGACACTCCGCTAACCGGTTGAAGGCATCGGTCATGGCTGCGTCGGCCTTCTCTCCCAACGGACGCAAATACAGCTCCACTTGCTCCAATGTGCGACGGCGGTAATCGGTGCCGTTGTCGACGTTGATGATCTCCAGCTCTTTGTTCAACAAGTCAATCGCCGGCATGATGCGGTCCCGGTGCATGCCGCCTGGATACAAATCGTCGGGCTTGAAATTGGAGGTGGTCACAAACCCCACGCCGTTGTCAAACAAAGCATCGAGCAAGCGGTGCAAGATCATCGCGTCGGTGATGTCGGCCACATGAAATTCATCAAAGCAAATCAGTTTGTAACGCTTGGACATTTGCTTGCCCAACACATCCAACGGGTTGACCGTGCCTTGCAACTCACGCAACTCGCGATGCACTTCACGCATGAACTCGTGAAAATGCAAACGCGTTTTGCGCTGAATGGGAACAGCCTCAAAAAAGCAATCCATCAAAAAACTTTTGCCGCGCCCCACCCCGCCGTACATGTACACCCCACGTGGAATGGGCGGTCGATTCACCAGCTTCTTCAGCGAGTTCGAACGCTTCTCTTTGTAAGCGGCCCACTCAGAGGCACAACGCTCCAACGCCTCGATCGCACGCAGCTGCGCCGGGTCACTTTGAAAGCCCCGAATTTCGAGTTCTTTGAGGTAGTTTTGATGAACAGGTTGATGCACGGACATAAGACCTCTATTGTGCCTTGCCCATGAAAAAAGCCCGCTGTCGCCAACGGGCTTTTGATGCGCAAAGCACAGTGGCTGATTAGAAGTTCAAGGTGCGCTTGTCGACGGCCAAAGCCGCTTCTTTCGTGGCCTCAGACAACGAAGGATGTGCGTGGCAAATGCGCGCGATGTCCTCGGCTGAAGCTTTGAACTCCATCGCCACCACAGCTTCAGAAATCAGCTCAGAAGCCATGGGGCCCACGATGTGCACGCCCAAGATTTCGTCGGTCGTGGCATCGGCCAAGAACTTGACCATGCCGGTGGTGTCGCCCAAAGCGCGTGCACGACCGTTCGCGAGGAACGGGAAGGTGCCGGCCTTGTATGCCACGCCATCGGCCTTGAGTTGTTGCTCGGTGCGACCGACCCAAGCGATCTCGGGGCTGGTGTAGATGACCCAGGGAATCGTGTTGAAGTTGACGTGACCGTGTTGACCAGCCATACGCTCGGCCACAGCGACGCCTTCTTCTTCGGCTTTGTGTGCCAGCATGGGGCCACGCACCACGTCGCCCACCGCCCACACGCCGGGGACGTTGGTTTTGCAATCGCCGTCCACCACGATAGCGCCGCGCTCGTCGAGTTGCAGGCCAATGGCTTCGGGTTTCAAACCAATGGTGTTGGGCACGCGACCGATCGACACAATCAACTTGTCTGCATCGAGCTTGACTGCTTCACCTTTGGCATTGGTGTAGTTGACGGTGACGCCTTTTTTGCCATTCACGATTTCGCCGACTTTCACGCCGAGTTCAATCTTCAAACCTTGCCTATCGAAAGCCTTCTTGGCTTCTTTGGCGATTTGCTCGTCCACCGCGCCAAGGAAGGTGGGCAGCCCTTCGAGGATGGTCACGTCAGCGCCCAAACGACGCCACACCGAGCCCATTTCCAGACCGATCACGCCTGAACCAATCAAGGCCAGCTTCTTGGGTACCGCACCGACACGCAACGCACCGTCGTTTGACAACACATTGACTTCGTCAAAAGGTACGCCAGGCAAGGCGCGTGCGTTCGAACCTGTGGCGATGATGACTTGCTTGGCCGTGATGGTTTCTTCGGTCTTGCCAGCCACGTGGATCGTGTAGCCGCCGTCAGCCTTGCCAGCAAAGCTGCCGCGACCGTGGAAGAACGTGACCTTGTTTTTCTTGAACAGGTACAAGATGCCATCGTTGTTTTGTTTCACAACGTTGTCCTTGCGGGCAATCATTTTGGCCACATCCATCTTCACGTCCTTGGCGGTGATGCCGTGGTCTGCGAAGTGGTGGTTGGCATGTTCAAAGTGCTCGCTGGATTGCAGCAAGGCTTTGGAGGGGATGCAACCCACGTTGGTACAGGTGCCACCGGGCGCTGGGCCACCGGCTGCGTTTTTCCATTCATCGATACAAGCGACTTGGAAACCGAGTTGTGCAGCACGAATCGCTGCGATGTAGCCACCGGGGCCACCACCAATGACAACGACGTCGAATTGTTTAGACATATGAATCCTTTAATTTATTTGGCAACCCGCGGAACTGGCTTTGCCAGGCCGCAGGGTTGGCCCCCTTGAGGGGGGATGCGGCGACACGCAGTGCGCCGTAAACGGGGGTGATCAGATATCAAACAGCAAGCGAGCTGGATCTTCCAGCGCTTCTTTCATCGCCACCAGACCTAAGACAGCTTCACGGCCGTCAATGATGCGGTGGTCGTAAGACATCGCGAAGTAGTTCATGGGGCGAACCACGACTTGGCCGTTTTCCACCATGGCGCGGTCTTTGGTCGCGTGCACGCCCAAAATCGCAGACTGAGGTGGGTTGATGATCGGGGTCGACATCATGGAGCCAAAGGTACCGCCGTTGGAGATCGAGAAGGTACCGCCTGTCATCTCTTCGATGCCCAACTTGCCGTCACGGGCTTTCACGCCAAATTCAGCAATCTTCTTCTCGATTTCAGCAAAGCTCATTTGGTCAGCGTTGCGCAAAATCGGCACCACCAAACCACGTGGTGAACCCACTGCGATACCGATGTCGAAGTAACCGTGGTAGACGATGTCGTTGCCGTCCACCGATGCGTTCAACACAGGGAATTTCTTCAAGGCGTGAACGGCCGCTTTGACGAAGAAGCTCATGAAGCCCAGCTTCACGCCGTGCTCTTTTTCGAACTTCTCTTGCATGCGCTTGCGCATGTCCATGACGGGAGCCATGTTGATTTCGTTGAACGTGGTCAGAATGGCATTGGTCGATTGCGATTGCAACAGACGCTCAGCCACGCGCGCACGCAGACGTGTCATGGGCACGCGTTGCTCGGGGCGGTCGCCCAAAGAAACGGCAGGTGCTGACACTTGGGGCAAGGCTTTGGTCGGTGCGCCTGTGGGGATGACTGCCGCAGTGGATTGCACGCCACCGGCGACCGCAGACAACACATCACCTTTGGTCACGCGGCCATCTTTGCCTGTGCCAGCCACCGAGCCAGCGGCCAAATTGTTGTCAGCCATCAATTTGGCTGCAGCGGGCATGGCCACACCCGCTTTGCTGCTGGATGCAGCGGCGGCGGCAGGAGCCGCTGCGGCTGGCGCAGCAGCAGGTGCTGCAGCGGCGGGGGCGGCAGCAACAGCGCCAACCTTGCCGTCGGTGTCGATCTTGGCGATCAGCTGCTCAGCAGCCACGGTGCCGCCATCGGCCACCACGATTTCACACAACACGCCGGCTGCAGGTGCGGGGACTTCGAGCACCACTTTGTCGGTTTCGATGTCGATCAAAATTTCGTCAGCAGCCACGGACTCGCCGACCTTTTTCTTCCATTGCAGCATGGTGGCTTCGGCCACGGATTCAGACAGCTGTGGAACTTTAACTTCTACGATTGCCATATCAATTCTTTCTGTATTTGGATGTTCGATTCAACGATTTATTTGGTCAGTACGAAGCCTTTGAGCTTGCCGAATGCACCTTCGACCAGCGACTTTTGCTGCTCTTGGTGCAAGTGTGAGTAACCCACAGCAGGTGACGCGGATGCGGCACGGCCAGAGTAGCCGAGCTTTTGGCCTGGCAACATGTTTTCGTGGATGTAGTGCTGCACGAAGAACCATGCGCCTTGGTTTTGTGGCTCGTCTTGCGTCCACACCAGTTCAGTGGCGTTGGGGTACTTCTTGAGTTCGGTGGCAAAAGCTTTGTGTGGGAATGGGTAGAGCTGCTCTGCGCGCAAGATCGCCACGTCGTCAGCACCCAACTCTTCACGCTTCTTGACCAAGTCGTAATAAACCTTGCCCGAACACACCAACACGCGCTTGACCTTGTCAGCCTTGAGCGCTTTGTTTTCGGGAATCACGGTTTGGAACGAACCTTTGGTGAATTCCGACACAGGCGATGTCGCGTCTTTGTTACGCAACAACGATTTGGGCGTAAAGATGATCAATGGCTTGCGCAAGTCGCGCACCATTTGACGACGCAACACGTGGAAGATCTGGCTGGCCGTGGTGGGCTGCACGATCTGCATGTTGGTGTCCGCGGCCAATTGCATGAAGCGCTCGAGGCGTGCAGAGCTGTGCTCTGGACCTTGGCCTTCGTAGCCGTGCGGCAACATGACGGTCAAACCGTTCACACGGCCCCACTTCACTTCGCCAGAGGCGATGAACTGGTCGATCACCACTTGGGCGCCGTTGGCGAAATCGCCGAACTGGGCTTCCCAAATCACCAAAGTGTTGGGGTCGTTCGAGGCATAGCCGTATTCGAAACCGAGCACCGCTTCTTCAGACAAGATCGAATCGATCACAACGAAAGGCGCTTGGTTTTCGGTCACGTGTTGCAAGGCCACGTACGTGCCGGTGTCCCACTTTTCACGCTTTTGATCGTGAATCACAGCATGGCGGTGTGTGAACGTGCCACGACCGCAGTCTTCACCTGACAAACGCACGGGGTAGCCGCTGGCCACCAAGGAGGCGAAAGCCATGTGTTCGCCCATACCCCAGTCGACATTGATCTCGCCGCGGCCCATGGCTGCACGGTCGTCATACACCTTCTTCACCAACTGGTGAGGGGTGACTGATTCAGGGATGGTGGTGATTTTCTCGGCCAAGCGTTTCCACTCGGTCATGGGAATGGCGGTGTCCGCTGCATCGGTCCACTTCTTGCCCATGAAGGGCGACCAGTCCACAGTGAACTTGGTCTTGAAGTTGCTCAAGACAGGGTCTTCCAAGTGCTTGCCTGCGTCCAACGCGGCGCGGTAAGCCTTGACCATCTCGTCGCCCAAACCTTCGCCCAAGCCTTGTGTGGCCAACTTGTCGGCGTAGAGCTTGCGCGTGCCGGGGTGAGCAGCGATTTTTTTGTACATCAGTGGCTGGGTCAGCGCTGGGGTGTCTTGCTCGTTGTGACCAAGTTTGCGGAAACACACGATGTCGATGACCACGTCCTTGCTGAACGTCATGCGGTACTCGAGGGCCAATTGAGTGGCCAACACCACGGCTTCAGGATCATCGCCATTGACGTGCAACACAGGCGCTTCCACCATCTTGACGATGTCGGTACAGAACACGCTGGAGCGCATGTCGCGTGGGTCAGAGGTGGTGAAACCGATTTGGTTGTTCACAATGATGTGCACGGTGCCGCCTGTGGTGTAACCACGGGTTTGGGCCAGGCACAAAGTTTCTTGGTTGACACCTTGGCCGCCGAACGCAGAGTCACCGTGCACCAACACGGGCAACACTTGCTTGCCATGGGGATCGGCACGACGGTCCATACGGGCGCGCACAGAGCCTTCCACCACGGGGTTGACGATTTCCAAGTGAGAGGGGTTGAACGCCAAAGACAAGTGCACGGGGCCGCCTTTGGTGGACACGTCAGAGCTGAAGCCTTGGTGGTATTTCACGTCACCGGCAGGAAGCTCTTCAGGGGCTGTGTGGTCGAACTCGGCAAACAAGTCGGCTGGCAACTTGCGCATGGTGTTGACCAACACGTTCAAACGGCCACGGTGGGCCATACCAATCACGACTTCTTGCACGCCTTTGAGGCCGGCTTGTTGGATCAGCTCGTCCATCGCAGCGATGAAGCTTTCGCCGCCTTCGAGCGAGAAGCGTTTTTGACCCACGTACTTGGTGTGGAGGTAACGCTCCAAACCTTCAGCGGCGGTCAAGTTCTCGAGGATGGTTTTCTTTTGGTCTGAGTTGAAGTTGGGCTTGCTGCGGATGCTTTCCAACTTCTCTTGCCACCAACGCTTTTCGCCCATTTCGGACGTGTACATGAACTCTGCGCCCAAGGTGCCGCAGTAGGTTTCACGCAAAGCGTTGAGCAATTCGCGCAAGGACATGCTGTTCTTGCCGAAGAAAGTGTTGCTGGTGTCAAACACGGTTTCTTGATCGGCATCGGTGAAGCCGTAGAAAACGGGATCGAGATCAGGAATATTGGGACGTTCAGTGCGCTTGAGTGGATCGAGGTCTGCCCAGCGTTGGCCCACGTTGCGGTAAGCGGCAATGAGCTGTTGCACGGCGGTGCGCTTGCGGCCCATTTCGGCGTTTTCGCTGGCCATGACCACTTTGGTGCCGCCGGCTTTGGCGCGTTCGGCAAAAGCGTTGATGACGGGCAAGTGAGGCACGTCTTTGGCATTCGAGCCATCGACAGCGGGCACATGCGACAACGCGTCGAAGTACTCGCGCCACGAATCGGGCACGCTACCAGGATTGGCTAGATAGTTTTCGTACATCTCTTCGACGTAAGGGGTGTTGCCCCCGAAGAGATGGGTATTGCCTGAGTAGGCTTGGTAGACGGTTGTCTCACTCATTTGCGCTGACCTCCGTTCCCCTGCAGGGAACATTAGTTGGTTGGAAAAAAACCTCCGCGACACGGCTGGACCGGTTAGCGGATGCGACTGTGGTCAGGATTGACCTAGTGCACCCAAGATTGTGCCACCGAAACTCAGCCCTGTGCGCCTTTTCTTATTGTTATCGCGTCTTCAAGCCACAAATCAGCCGATTTGGTCTTTGATTTGTTGCAGTGCGGTGGGGTCATCGATGGTGGTCAAATCACCTGGATCACGCTTTTCACACACGGCTTGGATGGCACGGCGCAGCAATTTACCACTGCGCGTCTTCGGCAGAGCCGTGACAAAAATCACACGGGCAGGACGGGCCACTGCGCCCAGCTGGCTGTCCACCACCTTCATCACCTCGGCCTCCAAGGCTTTGCGGGCGGCATCATCGGTCAAACCGGAGGTGTCCTTAGCAATGGCAAACGCCATGGCCACTTGGCCTTTGAGCTGGTCGGCCATGCCCACCACAGCCACTTCGGCGATGTTGGGGTGGCTGGAGATGCTTTCTTCGATTTCGCGGGTGCCCAAACGGTGGCCAGCCACGTTGATCACGTCATCGGTACGACCCAAGATGAAGTAATAGCCGTCTTCGTCGCGCACCGCCCAATCGAAGGTGCTGTACACCAGCTTGTTGGGCACAGTCTTCCAGTAAGTGTTAACAAAGCGGTTGTCGTCACCCCAGATCGTTTGCAAGTTGCCCGGAGGCAGCGGACCTTCGATGGTCAACACACCTTTTTGGTTGGCGCCCGTCAGCTCTTCGCCGGTTTGGTCGTCGACCAGCTTCACGTTGTAGCCGTACACCGCCTTACCGGGCGAGCCAAATTTGCTCGGCGCTTTTTCTACACCGTTGCAGATAGTCAAGATAGGCCATCCGGTTTCGGTTTGCCAGTAGTTGTCGATGATGGCTTTGCCATTCAGTCCTTCAGAAATCCATTTGGCTGTGGGCTCATCCAAGGGCTCACCGGCCAAGAACAAGGCTTTCAACGTGGACAAGTTGTACTTGGTCAACAACGCAGGATCTTGCTTTTTGAGCACGCGAATCGCAGTGGGCGCGCTGAACATGACCGTGACTTTGTACTTCTCGACCAAACTCCACCAGATGCCACCGTCTGGGCGAATCGGCAGGCCTTCGTACATGATGGTGGCCATGCCACCAATCAGTGGACCGTAGATGATGTAGCTGTGGCCCACCACCCAACCGATGTCGCTGGTACAGAAGAAGGTGTCGCCCGGCTTGCCTTGGTAAATATTGGGGATGCTGGCCGCCAAGGCCACGGTGTAACCCCCTGTGTCACGTTGCACACCTTTAGGCTTGCCGGTGGTGCCCGAGGTGTACAGCGTGTAGCTCGGGTGCGTGGATTCAACCCACTCGCAAGCCACCACGGTGTCCATGTGCTTGGCGCGTTCGGTGGCGTAATCCACATCGCGGCCTGCCACGGGGGTGAAGGCGGCCAATTTGCGGTCCACCATGATCACGCTGGAAGGTTTGTGCGCAGACAACTTGATGGCTTCATCGAGCAAGGGCTTGTAAGGCACGCCTTTGCCACCGCGCGAACCTGCGTCGGCGCTGATGATGACTTTGGGAGACGCATCTTCAATGCGGGTGGCCAGTGAGTGCGAAGCAAAACCGCCAAACACCACCGAGTGAATGGCACCCAAACGTGCACAGGCCAACATGGCGAAAGCAGCTTCCGCAATCATGGGCATGTAGATCAAGACGCGGTCGCCTTTGGTGACACCCAGATCTTTCAGAATCGCGGCCATGCGCTGCACTTCGGCATGCAGGTCGCGGAAGGTATAGGTTTTTTCTTGATCGGTCTCTGTGGAAACAAAGATCAAAGCTGCTTGGTCGGCGCGGTCTTTCAGGTGGCGGTCCACTGCGTTGTAGCAAAGGTTGGTTTTGCCACCGACGAACCACTTGGCGAAGGGTGGGTTGCTGTAGTCGCAGATTTGTTGTGGCGGGGTTTCCCAATCCACCAATTTGGCTTGTTCGGACCAAAAGGCGTCGCGGTCCTCGATCGAACGGCGGTGAAAATCTGCGTAGGCAACCATCTACTACTCCTCTAAAAACGAACTTGTACTGAATTCATAATTATGAGAATGGTGGACTTGCAACAAGCTGACTCATGGGGTGCGTGAATACCCTCCCCGCCGCATGGGGCTTATTTCACGAGCGCTTGGATCTCTTTGAACGGATCGGCTTCGGCGGTTCGCAACCACTCAAACAAGACCATTTCCGTGGTCACCAGTTCGGCACCAGCGCCCGCCAAACGATCAAACGCCGCATCGCGGTTGCGCTCGGTGCGCGAACCACAGGCATCGGTCACCACCCACACCGAATACTCTTCTTCCAGCAAATCGAGGGCGGTTTGCAACAAGCAGATGTGCGCCTCACAACCTGCAACCACAATGCTCTGACGGGTGGGCTCTTGCGGCACCGCTTTTTGCAAGTGCTTGGGCAAGCTACGGGCGTTGCCCGAGGGCGCACGCGCGGAGGGGCGCAACACCTCACTCAAACCATCCGGACAGGCACTGAAACTCATCTTGGGCAAGGTGCGGCGACACAAGGCGCGCATCTCGGCGGGGTTTTGCCCCAACTTGTCCGGATTTTGCTCGGTGCCAAAGGTCGGCACCTCCATCCAATGCGCGGCTTGTGCCAGTCGCATGGCGTTGGCCAGCACCAAATCGGCTTCAAATATGGCGGGCATCAGGCGGGCTTGGTAGTCCACCAACACGAGTTGGGATTCTTGGTCGTCGAGCAACATGCGAAATACAGTGTTTGGAAACCACCAAGTATCGA
>JBFYKC010000118.1:0-5477 GCA_041311135.1 Comamonadaceae bacterium
GCCCCAAGCGGCACGTGACAGTGCAGGCAAACTCGAAGCTCAAGTTCAGAACAAAAACAGCAAGACCAACCAAGACAAGTTGACCTTGACCAAACCGACCAGCAAAGATGCGGCGGAAGAAAAAATTGCACAGCAACTCGAAGCGCAAGACGTGGCCACCCGTGCCGCCGAGCTGAGCCGCAACATCAGTGAGCTTGGAAAAATTGCCGCTGCCACCATCAGCAGCTCAGCCGCGTCTGAGTCAACCGAACCGGCTGTCAGCTTGCCTGTGGAAGCGCCAGCCAGTGCCGCATCCACCAGCGCGTGGTTAGACGAATTGGCCGGCAGCACCTTGGCCCCTGTGGGTGCAGGCAGCTTGATCGCCTTGTTGGTCTTGGTCGGCCTGTGGCGTCGCCGTGCCAGCCAAGCCGCATCGCCTGAGATCGAAGGCTTGCCGCCACTGAACGTCAAATTCAACTTGGACTTGCCCGAGTTCGACAGCCGTGACCCCGTTGAACGCGGCTACATCCACGAAGTGGCGACACACACACACACACACCACGAACATCCGCATGACCATGTACCGCACGGTCGCGACGAAGATGCGCATTCCGAACATGACGATGCGAACCACGATGCCCCTGCGCATGGCAATGCAGCCCCTGCACGTCCCACCATGGAGATGCCCAACATTTCCTTGGACTTGGACGATGCTGACCACCCCAGCCCCTACCAAGTGCGCATTGACTTGGCAGACGAGTTGTGGAACCTGGGCCAACTGCACACCAGCCGCGCGCTGATGGAAGAAGTGGCCAACGAAGCGTCGGGCGCAGACAAAGAAAAAGCCCTCAAGTGGCTGGCTGACCGAGGCTAAGCCGATGCGCATCGCCATGGGCTTGAGCTACAACGGCCAAGCCTACGAAGGGTGGCAAAGCCAGATCTCTGGCCAGACCGTGCAGGACAAGCTTGAAAAAGCCCTGAGCCAATTCACCCAAACCCCCATCTCCACCCTGTGCGCGGGTCGCACCGACGCCGGTGTGCATGGGCTGATGCAGGTGATTCACTTCGACACCGAACTGGTACGCACGCCTTACTCATGGGTACGCGGCACCAACCGCTATTTGCCACTAGACATTGCGGTGCAATGGGCCCGCGAAATGCCACGCGAGTTCCATTGCCGTGGCAGCGCCATTGCACGGCGCTATGCCTATGTGGTGCTCGAATCGGCCATCCGTCCCAGCGTGGAGGTCGGGCGCGTGGGCTGGGTCTACCGTCCCATGAACTTAGAGGCCATGCAGCAAGCCGCCGAATACTTGCTGGGCGAGCATGACTTCACCTCGTTCCGTGCGTCCAGCTGCCAAGCCCTCACGCCAGTCAAAACCATGACCCGCATCGAGATCACGCGCAAAAGCACAGCCCCGGGCTCTGCCGTGTGGCGTTTTGAATTTGAAGCCAGCGCGTTTTTGCACCACATGATTCGCAACCTTATGGGTTGCTTTGTCAAAATTGGCACCGGCGAAAAACCACCCGAATGGATGGCCGAGGTGTTGGCTGCGCGTGACCGCGATGCCGCAGCCCCCACGTTCAGCCCTGACGGCCTTTATTTCCTAGGGCCTCGTTACGACGCGCAGTGGAATTTGCCAGACCGCACCCCTGCGTATGATGGATTGCCATGAACCGCACACGCATCAAAATTTGTGGACTCACCCGTGAGCAAGACATCGACACCGCTGTAGCCGCGGGCGTCGACGCCATTGGTTTTGTGATGTACGCGCCGAGCCCCCGCGCCGTGACGGTCGAGCGCGCTGCCGAGCTGGCCTTGCGCCTGCCCGCCTTTGTCACGCCGGTGCTGCTGTTCGTCAACGAAACACCCGAAGCCATTGCCCATGCCTGCATGCATGTGCCTGGAGCCTGGCTGCAGTTCCACGGTGACGAAACGCCCGATCAGTGCCGCAAAATTGCCCGCACCTTGGGGCGGCGCTGGGTGCGCGCAGCCCGCATTCCGCTGGAAACGCCGGCTGGCGAAGCGCCATTCGACCTCTTAAAATACACCCAAGATTATTCAGATGCCCAAGCCGTGCTGCTCGACGCCCATGTCGACGGTTATGGCGGCGGTGGCAAAACATTCAATTGGTCACAGCTTCCTCTAAACGTCAACGCTCACCTCGTCTTGTCTGGTGGACTCAACGCTGCCAACGTGACCGATGGCATTCGCGCGCTGCGTGACCGTGGCTTGTCGCTCGCGGTCGACGTGAGCTCTGGCGTGGAGTCGGCCAAAGGCATCAAGGATGCGGCCAAGATTCACGAATTCGTCAGAGCCGTCCGCGCCGCCGACGCAGAGCACCCGCTCTGAACCTTCTCCCCCTTGTGTTTGAAGCGCTCGGACACCTTTGTCCGGGGCACATTTTGTAGGCCCTACCTATGTCGAACTACCAACAACCCGATGCCCGTGGCCACTTTGGCATTTACGGTGGCAGCTTCATCAGCGAAACACTGACCCACGCGATTGAAGAACTGAAAGACGCGTACGCCCAATACCAACACGACCCCGCATTCATTACGGAGTTCAAAAGCGAGCTGGCGCACTTTGTGGGCCGCCCGTCGCCGGTGTACCACGCGGCACGCATGAGTCGCGAAATGGGCGGCGCGCAAATCTTTTTGAAACGTGAAGACCTGAACCACACCGGCGCACACAAAATCAACAACACCATTGGCCAAGCCATGCTCGCCAAACGCATGGGCAAGCCCCGCGTGATCGCCGAAACGGGCGCAGGCCAACACGGCGTGGCGACTGCCACCATCTGCGCCCGCTACGGTTTGGAATGCGTGGTCTACATGGGTGCCGAAGACGTGAAGCGTCAAAGCCCCAACGTGTACCGCATGAAGCTCTTGGGTGCCACCGTAGTGCCCGTCGAAAGCGGCAGCCGCACGCTGAAAGATGCGCTCAACGAAGCCATGCGTGACTGGGTGGCCAACGTGGACAACACCTTTTACATCATCGGTACCGTGGCAGGTCCACATCCCTATCCGATGATGGTGCGCGATTTCCAAAGCGTGATTGGCGAAGAGTGCCTCACGCAAATGCCAGACATGTTCAAGTCCTTGAAGATGGCCGAACAACAACCCGATGCTGTGATTGCCTGCGTCGGCGGTGGCAGCAACGCCATGGGCATCTTCTACCCCTACATCAACCACGCCAGCACACGTCTGATTGGCGTGGAAGCTGCAGGCGAAGGCATGGACACCGACCGTCACTCCTGCTCGTTGCAACTGGGCGCACCTGGCGTGCTGCATGGCAACCGTACTTACATCTTGCAAGACGAGAACGGCCAAATCACTGAAACACACAGCGTCAGCGCGGGCCTCGACTACCCCGGCGTAGGCCCCGAGCATGCATTCCTCAAAGACATCGGCCGCGCCGAGTACGTCGGTATCACGGACAAAGAAGCGTTAGACGCCTTCCACTACCTGTGTCGCACCGAAGGCATCATCCCCGCGCTGGAATCGAGCCATGCCGTGGCTTACGCCATGAAACTGGCCAAGACCATGAAGCCCGAGCAATCGATCTTGGTGAACCTCTCAGGTCGTGGTGACAAAGACATTGGCACCGTGGCCGACCTGAGCGGCGCCGACTTCTTCTGCCGCCCCAGCTGCCAAGGCCAATCGGTCAAAGGTGGCCCGACCGAACAAACCGTGAAGATTGTGAAGTGAGCCCCACCATGAGCCGCATTGAAACCACCCTGAAAAACCTCAAAGTCCAAGGCCGCAAAGCCCTCATCCCCTATGTGATGGCAGGCTTCCCACAGGCCCACATCACGCCGGCCCTCATGCACAGCATGGTGGATGCGGGTGCAGACATCATTGAACTCGGCGTCCCCTTCAGTGACCCCATGGCCGATGGTGCGGTGATTCAAAAAGCAGGCGAAGCCGCGCTGCGCTTTGGCATTGGCACCACCCAAGTGTTGGACATGGTGCGCGAGTTCCGCCAAACCGACGCCACCACACCTGTGGTGCTGATGGGCTATGCCAACCCTGTGGAGTGCTACAACCTCCAACACGGCAAAAATTCATTTGTGAAAGATGCCGCTGCTGCCGGCGTAGACGGCGTGCTGATCGTGGACTACCCACCCGAAGAGTGCGAAGAATTTGCCGCCACCTTGCGTGCACACCACATGGATTTGATCTTCTTGCTCGCCCCCACCAGCACTGACAAACGCATGGAACAAGTGGCCCGCATCGCCAGCGGCTATGTGTACTACGTCTCGCTCAAGGGCGTGACAGGCGCTGGCAACCTCGACACGGATGCCGTGGAAGCCATGCTGCCGCGCATTCGTCAACACGTGCACATTCCTGTGGGGGTGGGCTTTGGCATTCGCGATGCCGCCACCGCCACTGCGGTGAGTCGCGTGGCCGATGCCGTGGTGATTGGCAGCCGCATCATCCAGCTGCTGGAAGCGGCCCCCGCGGGCCAAGAAGTGGCCGCCGCCCACGAGTTTTTAGCGGGTATTCGCAAGGCGTTGGACGCCTAAGTCGTCAAAGCCCCACCCGTTAAAATGTTGCCTATTCAAGAACTGACGAAGGACTGACCATGAGTTGGCTCGAAAAACTGCTTCCCCCAAAAATTCAACACACCGAACCGTCTGAGCGCCGCAGCGTGCCCGAAGGCGTGTGGGTGAAGTGTCCCAGCTGCGAGACCGTGCTCTACAAGAGCGACTTGCAAGCCAACCACAATGTTTGCCCCACCTGCAGCCACCACCACCGCATGACTGCGCGTGACCGCTTGGACATGTTTCTTGACCCCGAAGGTCGTTACGAAATTGGCCAAGAAGTGTTGCCTGTGGATGCATTGAAATTCAAAGACAGCCGCAAGTACCCCGAGCGCCTGAAAGAAGCCATGCAAAACACCGGCGAAACAGACGCTTTGGTGGTCATGGGAGGCGCGGTCCACAACATCAACGTGGTGGCGGCCTGCTTTGAATTCGACTTCATGGGTGGCTCGATGGGCTCCGTCGTGGGCGAACGCTTTGTGCGCGGCGTGCACACCGCCATCGAACAAAAGGTACCGTTCATTTGCTTCACCGCCACGGGTGGTGCGCGCATGCAAGAAGGCTTGCTCTCGCTCATGCAAATGGCAAAAACCAACGCTTCGCTCACCCGTCTGTCGAAAAAAGGTTTGCCCTACATCAGCGTGCTGACCGACCCCACCATGGGCGGCGTGTCCGCGGGCTTTGCGTTTGTGGGTGACGTGGTCATCGCAGAACCCAACGCCTTGATCGGTTTTGCCGGTCCCCGCGTGATTGAAAACACCGTGCGTGTGACCTTGCCACAAGGCTTCCAACGCGCTGAGTTCTTGCAAGAAAAAGGCGCGATCGACATGATTTGCGATCGCCGCGAACTGCGCAAAACCATTGCCAGCACGCTGGCCATGTTGCAGCGCCAGCCTGCTGACGCGGTGGCTTAAAGCCTTTTGCGTCACGCAAGCCGACAAAGCCCTCTAC
>JBFYKC010000130.1:0-9045 GCA_041311135.1 Comamonadaceae bacterium
GGGCTGGCAAACACGCGCGGCATGGCTTTGCCAAAACCGATGGCGGCAAAACCGCCGAACACGTTGGTGGCGCGCTGCGCTTGCTGTTGCGCCAGCAATTCGTATTTGCGAATCACGGGCAGTTTGGCCAAGGCCTCACGGGAGGTCACGCTGGCCGCGTTGATGCCAGAGAGTGATTTGGTGAATGCCGGGGAATGCTTTTGTGCATGCGCAATTTGTGCAGGCAGTGCGGCCATGAGCGCAGCTTCGCGCTCGACGGGATTGCGGGTTTCGAGCGCGTCGTAGTGCTTGGACATGAACGACTCCTCTTACGCCAACCAGCGCTTGCGACGCTTGTAGCTCTTGACGTCTTTGAAGCTCTTACGCTCTCCGCCGCCCACGCCAAGGTAAAACTCCTTCACGTCGGCGTTGTTTGCCAAATCGCTGGCTGCGCCGTCCATCACGATGCGACCAGATTCCATGATGTAGCCGTAGTCGGCGTACTTTAAGGCCATGTTGGTGTTTTGCTCGGCGATCAAGAAAGTGACTTTCTCTTTCTCGTTCAAGTCTTTGACGATGTTGAACACTTCTTCCACGATTTGAGGCGCCAAGCCCATCGAGGGCTCATCCAACAACACCATGTTGGGGTTGGCCATCAACGCGCGGCCGATGGCGCACATTTGTTGCTCACCGCCTGAGGTGTAGGCAGCTTGCGACGTGCGACGTGTTTTCAGACGTGGGAAGTAGTTGTAGACCTTCTCCAAATTCGCATCGATCTCACCTTTGCTAGTACGTGTATAGCTACCGGTCAGCAGGTTTTCTTCGATCGTTAAGTGAGCGAAGCAGTGACGACCTTCCATCACCTGAACCACACCACGCTTGACCAATTCAGCGGGGGATAAATTTTCAATGCGCTCGCCACGGAACTCGATGCTGCCCTTGGTGACATCACCGCGCTCACCTTTGAGCAAGTTGGAAATAGCGCGCAAGGTGGTGGTTTTGCCGGCGCCGTTGCCACCGAGCAAAGACACAATGCTGCCCTCGGGCACATTAAGCGAAACGCCCTTGAGCACCAAGATCACATGGTTGTAAATAACTTCAATGCCGTTGACGTTGAGAACGATGTTGTTGGCGCTCATAACTTACCTTGCTAAAAAAACGTTGTTGGGTAGAACCAAACCTCAAGCCAAACTTAGCGGTTGTTCTTGAGGTTTGGTGACTCTCACGAGTCACCAAATGGATCAGCCGTGCAGGCTGAACCCTCTCGACTTAAGACTGGCAGTCTGCAGCCGTACGACGTGTGAGTTTTTTCTCAGCAGCGTACTTGTCTGCGAATTGCTTGACCAAAGGCTTGATGATGGTGTCATCGGCCTCGATCCAGTCAGACGAGTAGTTCCACTTCTTGCCGTCCCAGGTGTGGACGCGAGCAGAACGTGAACCTTCGTGGTCCAAGCAAGATGTGCTGATGGGCTTCATCACCGTACCCAAGCCCAACTTGTCCAAGGCTTTTTGGTCCAGCGACAAGTTCTCCAAGCCCCAACGAATTTGATCGCCAGTCATGACCTTGCCTTTGCCGAAGCGTGATTGCGCTTGACGCACGCCTTCCACAGCCAACGCTGCGCTGACCATGCCACGGTTGTACAAAGTGGTGCCCACTTCTTCAGCAGGGCCGGTGCCTTGCTTCTTGCCATGCACGTGTGTCTTGATGTCTGCGATGACTTTGCCGCCTTCGCCTGTAGCAACCAAGCCGTTGTAGCCTTTGGCAGCTTCGCCCACGTCTTTGACGTCAGGTTCTGCAGCAGACCACCACACGCCGTACATTTTTTCGCGGGGATAGCCAGTGGCCACAGCTTCTTTCAAAGCGGCAGAGTTCATCACACCCCAACCCCACAGCAACACGTAGTCAGGACGGGCTTGACGTACTTGCAACCAAGTGGCTTTTTGTTCCACGCCAGGCGCTGTCACAGGCAAGAGTTGGAGGTCGAAGCCTTGCAGCTTGGCACGCTCTTGCAAGAGAGGGATAGGCTCTTTGCCATAAGGGCTGTCGTGATAGACCAAAGCAATTTTCTTGCCCTTGATGTTGCCGCCCTCTTTCTTGGTGATGTGCTGCATGATGATGTCAGCGCCTGACCAGTAGGTGCCCATCAATGGGAAGTTCCACTTGAACACTTGACCGTCGCTGGACTCTGAACGGCCATAGCCGCCAGTGATCAACGAATTTTTGTCAGCAGGTGCTTTTTCAGTCAACGCAAAAGTGATACCCGTTGACAAAGGTTGGAACACGGCGCCTTGCGCTTTGCCTTTCAGACGCTCGTAGCACTCCACGCCACGGTCTGTGGCATAGGCAGTGTCGCACTCTTCAAATGTGATCTTGACGCCGTTGATGCCGCCGTCGCGTGCATTCACCAACTTCAAATAGTCGGCATAGCCGTTGGCCCATGGCACACCGTTAGGTGCATATGCGCCGGTGCGATAAGGCAACACGGGGAAAAACTGCTCTTTGGCTTGTGCTTGGGCCGAAGTAGTCACCAAGGCGCTGGTCAAGCCAGTGGCAGCGACGGCGATTGCCATCATGAGGGAACGAAGTTTCATTGAAGTCTCCTTAGAAAAATTTTGCGAACACAAAAAAAAACAACTCAGTGAGGGAAAGGCCACAAGCGCAGCTTCTGCTTACCCACACTCCACAACTTGGCCAAGCCGTGTGGCTCAACGATCAAGAACCAAACAATCAAGGCACCGAAAATCATTTGTTCAGCATGGGTCAACGCTGCCGTGCTGACCTCGATGCCCACCAATGCGCCCAACGAAGGCAACACCAAGTTGATGATGATCGGCAAGACCACGATGAAAGCCGCGCCAAAGAAGCTGCCCATGATGGAGCCCATGCCACCTAAGATGACCATGAACAAGAGTTGGAATGAGCGGTCCACGGAGAACGCGGCAGGCTCCCAAGACCCCAGGTAAACGAAAGCCCACAAAGCGCCAGCCACACCCACGATGAACGAGCTGACCGCAAACGCGCTGAGCTTGGCGTACATGGGGCGAATACCAATCACTGCGGCAGCCACGTCCATGTCACGAATGGCCATCCACTCACGGCCAATCGCGCTACGCACCAAGTTTTTGGCCAACAAGCCAAACACCACCAAGAAAACCAAGCAGAAGATGTACTTTTCAAAGGGCGTGCTGATGGGGAAACCAAACACCTGCAAGTCAGCGACAGAAGCTGTGCCCGAAGCGGAGTCGTTGGTGAACCACTTGATCCGCAAGAACGCCCAATCGCAAAAGAACTGCGCAGCCAAAGTAGCCACCGCCAAGTAAAGGCCCTTGACCCGCAAGCTGGGAATACCAAAGAACATGCCCACCAAGGTGGCGAAGAAGCCGCCCATCAGCAACGACACGATCAGTGGCATGCCTTCGACACGCACAAAGAAGTTGTACGCAGCATAAGCACCCACCGCCATGAAAGCGCCAGAGCCCAAAGAGATCTGACCGCAATAACCCACCAAGATGTTCACACCCAACGCAGCGAGCGACAAGATGAGGAAGGGAATCAGAATCGCACGCAGCATGTATTCATCTGCGAGCAAGGGCACACCGATGAATGCAAAAGCAATCAGCAGCAACACGCCAATGCGGTCTTGCGTGATCGGGAAGATCTGTTGATCTTCCTTGTACGTTGTTTTGAATTGACCGTTTTCTCTGTAAAACATGATTCTTTTCCTTACACGCGGTCGATGATTTTTTCGCCGAACAAGCCTTGTGGACGCACCAACAAGAAGCCCAAGGCCAGCACATAGGCAAACCAAATTTCAATGCCGCCGCCCACAGAGGGGCCGAGGAACACTTCTGACAATTTCTCACCCACGCCGATGATCAAGCCACCGATGATCGCGCCGGGCACCGACGTCAGACCACCCAAGATCACCACAGGCAAGGCGCGCAACGCCACTGTGGAGAGCGAGAACTGCACGCCCAACTTAGAGCCCCAGATCATGCCGGCCACCAAGGCCACCACGCCAGCCACGCACCACACAATCACCCAAATGCGGTTGAGAGGAATGCCAATCGATTGCGCAGCTTGGTGGTCATCGGCGACCGCACGCAAAGCACGACCGGTGGTGGTTTTTTGGAAGAACACACTGAGCAATGCGACCAAGGCCGCCGCGATCACCGCTGCCACCAAGTCTTCTTGGTTGATCATGATGCCGCCGTCGAAGGTGGACTCCAACAACATCAAGGGTTCTTTGGGCATGCCCACGTCGATCTTGTAAATGTCGCTACCAAAGATGGTTTGACCCACGCCGTCGAGGAAATAGGTAATACCTAAGGTGGCCATCAACAAAGTGGTGCCTTCTTGGTTGACCAAGTGACGCAACACCAAGAACTCAATCACCCACGCCACAATGAACATCACGACAGCAGCACCAGCAAATGCCAGCAAGTTGACAAGGAAAAAGTTGTCGATGCCGGTGAAGGCGGGGATCCACTCGCCAAAGCGAGCCATGGCCAACGCAGCGAACAACACCATCGCACCTTGCGCGAAGTTGAAAACACCCGAGGCTTTGTAAATCAACACAAAGCCTAAGGCCACCAACGAATACAACATGCCGGCCATGAGGCCGCCAAAAAGGGTTTCAAGAAAAAATGCCATGTTCTTGTCCTTAGTGTGAAGTGCCGAGGTAAGCGCTGATCACTTCCTCGTTGTTGCGCACCTCATCGGGGGTGCCGTCGCCGATCTTCTTGCCGTAGTCGAGCACGACCACGCGATCAGAAATGTCCATCACCACACCCATGTCGTGTTCGATCAACACAATGGTGGTGCCAAATTCATCGTTCACGTCCAAGATGAAGCGACACATGTCTTGCTTCTCTTCCACGTTCATACCGGCCATGGGCTCGTCGAGCAACAGCACTTGCGGCTCGAGGGCCAGCGCACGACCTAAGTCGACGCGTTTTTGCAAACCGTAAGGCAATTGACCCACAGGGGTTTTGCGGAAAGCTTGAATTTCCAAAAAGTCGATGATGCGCTCGACTTTTTCGCGGTGGCGAATTTCCTCTTGCTCAGCAGGACCAATACGCAAGGCTTGCATGAGCAGGTTGCTCTTCATGCGCAGGTTGCGACCGGTCATGATGTTGTCCAACACGCTCATGCCTTTGAACAAAGCCAAGTTTTGGAACGTACGTGCAATGCCCATGGTCGCCACTTGGTGACTGTCCATGTGGTCAAAGGTTTGGCCACGGAAAGTGATCGAACCCTCTTGTGGCGTGTAAACGCCGTTGATGCAGTTCAGCATCGAGCTCTTGCCAGCGCCGTTGGGTCCAATGATGGCGCGCACTTCGTGCTCTTTGACATTGAACGAAATATCGGTCAGCGCCTTGACGCCACCGAAACGCAAACTGATGTTTTTGACGTCAAGGATGACGTCACCGATTTTCTTGCTCATGCTGCTTTCCCCACAGGCGTGAATGTCTTGGCGTCAGACAGTTTGAGTGTGGCGCTCACGCTGCCGGTGCGACCGTCTTCAAACTTCACTTGGGTTTCAATGAATTGTTCAGTGGCGCCGTTGTACAGCGCAGTGACCAAGGCCTCGTACTTCTCGGCAATGAAGCCGCGACGCACTTTGTTGGTACGCGTCAACTCGCCATCGTCGGCGTCGAGTTCTTTGTGCAAGACCAAAAAGCGGCTCACTTGGCTGCCTGCCAACAGTTCGTCCGCAGCCAAGTCGGCGTTGACTTTTTCGACACATTCTTTGATGAGCGCATACACCTCTGGCTTTTGCGCCAAATCGGTGTAGCCCGCGTAGGGCAGGTTGCGGCGTTCAGCCCAGTTGCCCACGGCTTCGATGTCGATGTTGATCATCACGCACACTTTTTCGCGTTGGTCACCGTAGGCCACCACCTCTTTGATGTGCGGGAAGAACTTGAGTTTGTTCTCCACATACTTGGGTGCAAACATCGCGCCATCGTTACTACCGCCTTTGATGCGGCCGACGTCTTTGACGCGGTCGATGATTTTCAAGTGACCATGGGCGTCCAAGAAGCCCGCGTCACTGGTGTGATACCAACCATCGGCGGTGAGGACTTCTTCGGTCGCTTTGTCGTTCTTGTAATAGCCTTTGAGCAAACCGGGCGATTTGACCAAGATCTCGCCGTTGTCAGCCACTTTGATCTCCACACCGGCACAGGGCACGCCCACGGTGTCGGCACGGGCTTCGTGGTCGGGTTGCAAGCACACGAACACCGCTGTCTCGGTCGAGCCATAGAGCTGCTTCAAGTTCACACCCACTGAACGGTAGAAGGTAAACAAGTCGGGGCCAATCGCCTCACCAGCGGTGTAGGCCACACGCACGCGGCTCATGCCTAAGTTGTTGCGCAACGGGCCATAGACCAAGAAGTCACCCAAGCCGTAGAGCAAAGCACCGATCAGGCCGATCGATTTGCCATCCATCTTGGCAGGGCCATATTTGCGCGCCACATCCATGAAGTAATGGAACATGCCACGCTTGATGGCACCTGCGTCTTCCATGCGAATCATCACGCTGGTCAACAAGCCTTCAAACACGCGGGGCGGCGCGAAGTAATAGGTGGGGCCGACTTCTTTCAAGTCGATGGTGACCGTCGCGCCCGATTCAGGGCAGTTCACCACATAGCCGCAGTACAGCCACTGGGCGTAACTGAAGATGTTTTGACCAATCCAAGCGGGTGGCAAATAAGCCAACACGTCTTCGTGCGAAGACAGCTTATCAAACAATGCGCCTGCTTCTGCACGGTTGATCAACGAGTTGTGGGTGTGCACCACGCCTTTGGGATTGCCCGTGGTGCCGGAGGTGAAGAACATGGCCCCCACGTCATCGTGGCGCGCTTTCTCTACTTCGTCCAAATAAAAATCGGGATGCTGTTTGGCAAACACAGCGCCAGCGGCCAACAACTCTTCCAGCGAAGCCAAGCCTGGCTCGTCGTATTTGCGCAGACCACGTGGGTCGTCGTAGAAGATGTGCGCGATTTGTGGGCATTGCTCACGAATCTCGAGCAATTTGTCCACTTGCTCTTGGTCTTCCACCACGCAGAAACGCACCTCGGCGTTATTTAGTGGAAACACGCATTCGGGCGCTGCTGCATCTTGGTACAACGGAATTGGAATCGCGCCCAAGGATTGCGCGGCCAACATGGTGGCGTACAAGCGGGGACGGTTGGAGCCGATCACCACCAAGTGTTCGCCACGTGTCAAACCAGCTTGATGCAAGCCGCACGCCATGTGTTGCACCATCTCAGCCATCGCGGCCCAGGTGATGGTTTGCCAAATGCCGTATTCCTTCTCGCGCATCGCAGGCGCATGGGGGCGCTCGCTGGCATGCTTGAGTAACAGTCGAGGAAACGTGGTCTGCATTCCTTGTCCTTGCTTTAAGTGTTGATCAAAGATCACTGTCCCATACGAGACGGGTGAGCGATGTTGCCCGCGATCGTAGGGCTAGGTTTGACGCCAAGTTGTCATTTCGACGACAATTTAGGGTAGACACTGAGCAGTAATTACCCTAGTTCTGATTTCAATCACCTTGATCCATGGCCAAAGAACCCAGCGTTTACCAACGTCGTCGCACTCCGACCACCCACGAAATGGCGCAAATTCCTTGGTTGAATTTGCTCACCCCACAAGAGCGTCAGCACATTGAGCCACAACTCGTGGTGAGCGACCCCACGCCGGGCGATTACGTGTGCCGCATGGGCCGCCCCGCCACGTACTGGTTTGGCGTGGTGGAAGGCCTGCTGAAGATGAGCGCCGACAGCGCCAGCGGTCGCACCATCACCTTCACCGGTGTGCCGCCTGGCGGTTGGTTTGGCGAGGGCACTGCCATCAAACGCGAGAGCTATCGCTACAACATCATGGCTTTGCGACGCAGCGTGGTGGCGGGCTTGCCCATTGACACGTTTCATTGGCTGCTCGATAACTCGATTGGCTTCAACCGCTTTGTGATGAACCAACTCAACGAGCGCTTGGCGCAGTTCATCGAGGCACGCGAAATCGATCGCTCGAACGACCCCGATGTGCGTGTCGCCCGCAACTTGGCGACCTTGTTCAACCCCACGCTGTATCCCGGTGTGGGCGAAATTTTGCGCATCACACAGCAAGAGTTGGCCTACCTCGTGGGCCTCTCACGCCAGCGCGTGAATGTGGCGCTGAATCGACTGGAAGAGCAAGGCGCCATCCGCATCGAATACGGCGGCATGCGCGTGCTCAACTTGGCGGCGTTGCGCGCCAGCGGCACATCGGCCTAAGGTCGATGTGCACAAAACCTGAGTACATCAGCCCCCTCGTTAAACTTAAAGCTTCTTTTCCGGCCTTGTATGTCAGACACCTCCCTCACGCTCACCCGCCTCAACAAACGCATGGCCGAACTCGGCCTGTGTTCGCGCCGCGAGGCCGACGCGTGGATTGAGCAAGGCTGGGTACTGGTGAACGGACGCCCTGCAGAAATGGGCGTCAAAGTGGGGCCGCAGGACCGCGTTGAAATCGACCCACGCGCCAAGGGTCACCAACAAACACAAGTCACGATCTTGCTGCACAAGCCCATGGGCTACGTGAGTGGACAAGCCGAAGATGGACACGAACCCGCCATCACGCTGATTCACGGGCGCAACCACTGGCGCGAGGACACTTCTAAAAATCGCATTCAACCTTCACAACTGCGCGGCTTGGCCCCTGCAGGTCGACTTGACATTGACTCGGTGGGTTTGCTGGTGTTGACGCAAGACGGTCGCGTCGCACGCCAATTGATTGGCGAAGACAGCGAGATGGAGAAAGAATATTTGGTGCGCGTGACCTACCAAGGCGCGTCCCTCAACGTGCAACAGCTGTTTCCCAAGGAGCAATTGGCGCGCCTGCGCCACGGACTGAGCCTGGATGGCAAACCCTTGAAACCAGCGCAAGTCGACTGGCAAAACCCCGAGCAACTGCGCTTTGTGTTGACCGAAGGCAAGAAACGTCAAATTCGACGCATGTGCGAGCAAGTCGGCCTGCTGGTAGTAGGCCTCAAGCGCATTCGCATGGGACGCGTGGTGCTGGGC
>JBFYKC010000154.1:0-3838 GCA_041311135.1 Comamonadaceae bacterium
GCACTTTGAAGGTGCGATAATTCCCACTTCACAAACAGCGGAGATACCTCCTTGGAAACCTACCCTAGTCGGTAGCTTTCGGATCGCATCAGAGCCCTCAAGCGCCACGCGAATTCGAAAGCTGCATTTTTTTACCCTTCGAATTTCTGTGCCACTCGCGCAAGGACTGCCATGCTCAATATTTTCACGCTGGCCAACGGTCGTCTCTTCCAAGAAGAGATTGAATCGCTGGAAGAACTTTCCAAATTTCACCCCATCTGGGTAGACCTTGAAGCCCCCACGCTCGAGGAAAAACGCTGGATCAAGCAGTACTACGGCCTCTCCATCCCTGAGGATGCAATGGATGAGGACATTGAGGAATCTGCCCGCTTCTACGAAGAAGACAACGGTGAGTTGCACATCCGCAGTGACTTTTTGATCGCCCATGAAGACCAACCTCGCACCGAGCGGGTCGCCTTCATCTTGAACCAAAACAACACCGCGCTCAAAAGCCAAGGCGTGCTGTTCTCCATCCACGATGAAGACGTGCCCGTCTTCCGCTTGCTGCGCATGCGTGCCCGTCGCGCGCCCGGTTTGATTGAAGACGCGAAAGACGTGTTGCTCAAGCTCTTTGATGCCGACGCCGAATACTCCGCCGACACCCTGGAAGACATTTACGACCAGCTTGAAAAAGCTGGCAAATTGGTGTTGTCCGAAGACGTGACCGACGAATTGGCCGGTGAAGTACTGGGCGCCATTGCGCGCCAGGAAGACTTGAACGGCCGCATTCGCCGCAACGTGATGGACACCCGCCGCGCGGTAAGTTTCATGATGCGCTCACGCATGTTGAACGCCGATCAGTTTGAAGAAGCGCGTCAGATCTTGCGCGACATCGAGTCGCTCGACAACCACACGGCTTTCTTGTTCGACAAGATCAACTTCTTGATGGACGCCACTGTGGGTTTCATCAACATCAACCAGAACAAGATCATCAAAATCTTCTCAGTGGCCAGCGTTGCGCTGCTGCCCCCCACGTTGATCGCCAGCATTTACGGCATGAATTTCCAATTCATGCCTGAGCTAGACAAAACTTGGGGTTATCCGTTTGCGTTGGCGTTGATGGTGGCCAGTGCCTTGGTGCCCATGTGGTACTTCCGCAAACGCGGTTGGCTCCAATAACTCAAGATCAGTTAAGCAGGCAGGGCGGCTAACAGGCGGTCCAGCACGGCCACGCTGTAACGGCTGGCGATGGTTTGAATGAAGCGTGGAAAGTCCACGTGTGCGGCATCGTCCGCACGGTCAGAAATAATGCGCACCGCGGCCAGCGGCACCTCATAGTCGTGACACACCTGCGCCATGGCCGCACACTCCATCTCGACGGCCAAGGCGTCTGGGATATCGCGCAGCAAGGCTTGACTCTCCGCCGTTTGTGACACAAAGCGGTCCCCGCTGGCAATCAGGCCTTGATGCACACGTGCTTGGGTCAAATCGAGGTTCAGCCATTCTGTTTTTGGCAAGGCCACCACCATGTCGTGCAAGGCCAGCGGTGCGGCCTGTGCGAGCGCATCGGTTAAGGCGTCATCCGCAGGAAAGCACGTCATACCGGTGAGCGGTACTTCGTGACGGGGGAACAAGGGTGAGGCATCCATGTCATGCTGCACAAAAGCACGCCCCACCACCACATCGCCCACGTGCACGTGCGACGCCAAGCCACCGGCCACGCCTGTGAACACCAAGCGACTCACGCCAAAGCGTTCAATCAAGGTAGTGGCGGTGGTGGCCGCCGCCACTTTGCCAATACGAGACAGCACTGCCACCACCTCATGGTCGTGCCAATGACCTACCCAGAACTCGCGTCCTGCGACAACCGTTTTTTGCTCGTCGGGCATACGCGCCAACACCGCCGCCAGCTCTTCGTGCATGGCACTGACCAACGCCAGACGCATTTCGCCGAGCCTATTTCTGATCGCGCAGTTCGCGGCGTAGCACTTTGCCGACCGGCGTTTTAGGCAGCTCGTTGCGAAACTCCACGACGCGAGGCATTTTGTAACCCGTGAGGTTTTCCTTGCAATGCGCCAGCACTTGGGCTTCTGTGAGCGCAGGGTCTTTCTTGACCACCACCAGCTTCACAGCTTCGCCTGAGCGTTCGTCTGGAATGCCAATCACAGCACACTCCAACACGCCTGCCAAGTTCGCCACCACATCTTCCACTTCGTTCGGATACACGTTGAAGCCACTGACCAAGATCATGTCTTTTTTGCGATCCACGATGCGGAAGTAGCCACGTGCATCCATGATGCCAACATCGCCCGACTTGAAGAACCCATCCGACGTCATCACACGGGCTGTTTCATCCGGGCGTTGCCAGTAACCGGCCATCACTTGTGGGCCACGAATAACGATTTCACCCGGCTCACCGACAGGCACTTCATGCCCTTCGTCGTCAATGATCTTCATCTCCGTGCTGGGCAAGGGAACACCTATTGAGCCTGTGAAGGCTTGGCTCGTCACAGGATTGCTACTTGCTGCAGGGCTGGTCTCGGACAAGCCATACGCCTCGCAAATAGGACAGCCCGTTTTCTCTAGCCACAACTTGGCCACAGCGCCTTGCACCGCAGTGCCACCGCCCAACGACACGCGCAGATGCGACCAGTCCACTTTGTCGAAATCTGGGTGGTTGGCCAAGGCATTGAACAAGGTGTTGACCGCCGGAAAAATATGGAAGCGATGCTTGGCCAACTCTTTGCACACGGCAGGAATGTCACGCGGATTGGGAATCAAAACCGAACAGCCGCCCATCCGCATGCAAGACAACAAATTCACATTGAATGCGAAGATGTGATACAGCGGTAAGGCGCACACAAACGTGGGTTGTTCATCTGCAGGAATGCGTTTGAGCGCCGGCTCACACCACGCAGAGGCCTGCAACATGTTGGCAACCAAATTGCGATGCAACAACTCCGCACCTTTGGAGACGCCCGTGGTACCGCCGGTGTACTGCAGCACCGCCAAGTCGTCCCCATGAATCGAGGGCGCGGTCAACGTGCAGGTTTCCCCCTGCTTCAAGGCATCGTTGAAACGCACTGCCGTGGGCAATGAAAACGCTGGCACCATTTTCTTGACGCGACGCACCACATGGTTCACCAACGTGCCTTTGAGCCATCCCAAGCGATCGCCCATGGCGCACAGCACCACATGCTTGACGGGGGTATGCGCCAAGCAATGCTCCAAAGTCGAACCGAAGTTTTCAAGGATGACAATGGCTTTGGCGCCGGAGTCTTTCAACTGAAGCTCCAACTCCCGCGTGGTATACAACGGATTGATGTTGACCACCACAAAGCCTGCGCGCAACACCGCCGCCACGGCAATGGGGTACTGCAACGTGTTGGGCAACATGATGGCCACGCGGTCGCCCAACTCCAAGCCCAAGCTTTGCAGATAAGCAGCAAAGGTCTGACTCAGGCGATCGAGTTCGGCATAGCTCAGGTTGCGGCCCAGAAAACTAAAAGCATTCCGATCGCCGAAACGGCGGAAGCTATCTTGCATCAAGTCCACAAGCGAGGCATACGCATGCGCATCAATCTCTGCAGGAACGCCTTCGGGATAGGCGTTCAACCAAGGTTTTTGTGTGGCGTTCATTCGATTGCTTTCACCATGTCCTCAACCACTTTTTTGGCATCGCCAAACACCATCATGGTCTTGTCCATGTAGAACAGTTCGTTGTCCAATCCCGCATAACCAGAGGCCATCGAGCGCTTGTTCACGATCACCGTTTTGGCTTTGTAAGCCTCCAAAATCGGCATGCCGTAAATGGAGCTGCCTTTTTCCAACGCGGCGGGGTTCACCACGTCGTTTGCTC
>JBFYKC010000167.1:0-2960 GCA_041311135.1 Comamonadaceae bacterium
GTTTTGACTTTGCGTTAAAGTACTGGTCAAGCATCCAGCTGTTGATAAAAGCAGTGGCCGGATATTCCAGGTAAGTCCTTGATTCCACGGAGATTTTTATGAACAACAAACCCATCGTCGCTGACAGCGAAAAAGCCAAAGCCCTGCAAGCCGCCTTGGCCCAAATCGAAAAACAATTCGGCAAGGGCACCATCATGCGCTTGGGCGAAGGTGAAATCATCGACGACATCCAAGTCGTCTCCACTGGTTCACTGGGTTTGGACATAGCCTTGGGCGTGGGCGGTTTGCCCCGTGGCCGTGTGATTGAAATCTACGGGCCTGAGTCTTCCGGCAAAACCACCCTCACCTTGCAAGTGATTGCTGAAATGCAAAAACAAGGCGGCACCTGCGCCTTTGTGGATGCCGAGCACGCCTTGGATTCACAGTACGCCCAAAAGCTCGGCGTGAACTTGCAAGACTTGTTGATCAGCCAACCCGACACCGGCGAACAAGCGCTGGAAGTGGTCGACAGCTTGGTGCGCTCTGGCGCGGTGGATTTGGTGGTGGTCGACTCGGTGGCCGCTCTCACACCCAAGGCCGAACTCGAAGGCGACATGGGCGACTCCTTGCCAGGTTTGCAAGCCCGCTTGATGAGCCAAGCGTTGCGCAAATTGACGGCCTCGATCAAGAAGACCAACTGCACGGTGATCTTCATCAACCAAATTCGCATGAAGATTGGTGTGATGTTTGGTTCACCCGAAACCACCACGGGCGGTAACGCGCTCAAGTTCTACGCCTCGGTGCGTTTGGACATCCGCCGCACCGGCACCATCAAGCGCGGCGACGAAGCGGTGGGCAACGAGACCAAAGTGAAAGTGGTGAAAAATAAAGTGGCGCCCCCGTTCAAAACGGCCGAGTTCGACATTTTGTTTGGTGAAGGCATCAGCCGCCAAGGCGAGATCATCGACATGGGTGTGAATGCCAAGGTGATCGAGAAATCAGGCGCTTGGTATGCCTACAACGGCGAAAAGATTGGCCAAGGCCGTGACAACGCACGCGAGTTCTTGCGTGAGAACGAAGCACTTGCGTTTGAGATCGAAAACAAAGTGCGTGACTCGCTGGGCATTCCTTTGTTGGCCGGTGGCGTGGAGGCGCCTGCAGCCAAGGAAGAGAAAGCCCCCAAGGTGACCAAGCAAGCCAAAGGCGCTGCAGATGCAGACGCCGATGGCGTGATTGCCTAAGACCTCGCCGCTATCAAAGAGCCAGCTTTGTGAGCTACGACGTGAATTCAAACGAAGACCAAACCCTTGACGCCAAAGGCGTCAAGGCCAAAAGGGCCAACGGGTTTCAGCCTTCGCTCAAGGGCCGAGCCTTGCGCCTGCTGTCGCAGCGCGAGCACTCGCGCCAAGAGCTGGAGCGCAAGCTCAAACCGTTTGAAGAAACGCCGGGTGAGCTGGCCGAGGCGCTGGATTTTTTGCAGGCCAAAGACTTCATCAACGAACAACGCGTGGTGGAGTCGGTGGTCAACAGTCGTTCTCGCAAGCTCGGTGCATCCCGGGTGCGTCAAGAATTGCAAGCCAAGGGGTTGCCTGTTGAGGCCATCGCCGAAGCTGTGCAAGCGATGCGCAGCACCGAGCTTGAGCGAGCCCGAGAGGTCTGGCGAAAGAAGTTTGGCGAACCGCCGCAAGACGCGGCGGCGCGCGCTAAACAAGTTCGATTTTTAGTGAGTCGGGGTTTTGCCCCAGAGGTTGTCCGCCGTGTGGTGGCGGGCGCGGACGACCTTTAAACGCCCAGCATCAGCTGCAGGTTTTGAACGGCAGCGCCGCTGGCGCCTTTGCCCAAGTTGTCCAAGCGTGCCATCAACACCGCATGGCGATGGGTTTCGTTCGCGAAGACGCGAATTTCTAGTTTGTTGGTGTCGTTCAAGGCCGTGGCATCGAGTTTGCCGTTGTCGGTGGCGGGCTGCACGCTGACCCACCCGTCGGGGTACTGGCCATAGTGGCGTGCCAAGGCGTCATGCAAGTCGGCAGCTTTTGGTTTGCCAGGCAGTATGTCTAGATGCAAGGGCAGTTGCACCAACATGCCTTGGCGGAAATTGCCTACCGAGGGCACAAACAGGGGGCGGCGGGTCAAGCCGGTGTAGGCCATGATTTCGGGGATGTGCTTGTGTTCAAGGCCCAAAGCATAGGCTTCGAACAGCGGTGCTTTGCCAGCTTCATAGTCTTCAATCATGGTGCGGCCCCCGCCCGAATAGCCGCTGACCGAGGGCAGTGCCACGGGGAAGTCAGCAGGCACCAAGCCCGCGTCGATCAAGGGACGCAGCAAGGCAATCGCGCCAGTGGCGTAGCAACCTGGGTTGGCCACGCGTTGGGCTTTGACGACGGCTTCGCGCTGACCTGCAGCCAGTTCAGGAAACCCATAGACCCAGCCGGGCGACACCCGGTGCGCGGTGGAGGCGTCGATGATTTTGGGCTGTTTGCCGGTCAAGCCGTCGATCATGGCGACCGATTCGCGCGCTGCGTCGTCGTGCAAACACAAGATGACCATGTCCACGGTTGCCATGAGGGCGCGCTTGGCTTCGGGGTCTTTGCGCTTGGCGGTGTCAATGCTGACCACTTCGATGGCAGGCATCAAAGCCAAGCGCTCGCGAATTTGTAAGCCTGTGGTGCCGGCTTCGC
Organism: Comamonadaceae bacterium; assembly: GCA_041311135.1. Lineage (GTDB taxonomy): Bacteria > Pseudomonadota > Gammaproteobacteria > Burkholderiales > Burkholderiaceae_C > Limnohabitans. Next base: position 2,658 of record JBFYKC010000167.1, read on the forward strand.
CGTCGATGAAAACTTTAGACATGGATGTCGCCAAAAAGTACAAAGAAAAGGGGGCGCCGCTAAGCTCTTGTAAGCCAGTTAAAAGTTTGACGCGGTGTCACATGATACAGTCTCAAGGCTTTGTGCAGTGCGGCTCGTAGGCGTCGTTGCATGTGCAAAACATTACAAATCCACCGATTACTAAGAGAGATCTCATGAAGATTCACGAGTACCAAGGCAAGGAAATCTTGCGTCAATTTGGTGTGCCAGTGCCACGCGGTATCCCTGCGTTCACGGTGCAAGAAGCGGTGGAAGCCGCGCAAA
>JBFYKC010000170.1:0-24191 GCA_041311135.1 Comamonadaceae bacterium
CAACGAAGGCAACCGTGGCGAAGGCCGCGGCCCACGCCAAGACCGCAACCGCGGCGGCCGTGGTGAAGGACAGAACGGCCGCCATGCCGAAGGTCAAGCAGCACTCGACCCCAACGCTTCCCCTGAAGCCCAAGCCGAGGCCCGCGCCAAAGCTCGCAACGAACGCATCGCCCGTGAAGAAGGCAGCAACGCCGGCGAGCCACGTGCGGAAGGCCAAGGCCGTCGCGAGCGTGGCCCACGCGGTGAACGCAACGAAGGTCGCCGTGAACGTGCCCCACGTCCAGACGAGAACAACAGCACTGAGGTGTTGCCACTCGACGCTGCAGCACAAGAAGGTCAAACCCCACAAACGGACGAGAACTCAGGTGAGCGTCGTGAACGCCGTTCACGCGACCGCTATGGCCGCGACCGCCGTGAACGTGGCGACCGCGCACACCGTGAAGAAGGTGCTACAGAACAAGCCGACCACGGCGCTTCTGCTGACACAGGACACGCAACGCCTGAGCACACCTCGCACGAGCCAGCAGCACAAGAAGCCCACGAACCGCGTCAACCACGCCAGCCTCGCGAACCTCGCGAGCCACGTGGTGAACGTGCTGAGCGTGCCCCGCGTCATGCACCCCGTGACGCCGAACACCACGAAGCCCCTGCGGCCGAAGCCACGGCACGCCCAGGCATGCCACGCATCCAAACGTTCACCTTGCCTGTGGCCGACATGCAAGCCGTGGCGCACCACAGCGGTTTGGAGTGGGTCAACTCCAATCCTGAACGTGTGGCTGCCGTGCAAGCTGCGATTGCAGCCGAGCCCAAGCCTGTGCATGTGCCGCGCGAGCGTCCACCGCTGGTGATCTTGGATGAAGGTCCCTTGGTGTTGGTCGAGACCCGCAAGGATCTGTAACCACCCCCACCCTGCAAGGGGTGATGGGTCCCAAAAGAAAAAGGCCTAGAGCAATCTAGGCCTTTTTTATGGGTGCGTGAGATGTATTAAGCCACCACCTCGGCTGCACGTTTCCAGCACACCTGGGCACGTGCCGTTTCGTCTTTCTGCTCGGCCAATTGCGCCAAGGTGCGCCAAGCTTGGCGCTGCATGTCGGCGTTTTTAAGCTGCGGCGCAGCTTGTTCGAGCATTTGCTGAGCCTTGCCCCACAAGGCGTGGTGCCAGCACACCATGCCCGCCAAGTACTGCAACTCCACCCAACGGGGGTAGGTTTGACGGGCGCGGTCGATGCTGGCCAACCAATCGGGATCGGTAGGCAACATCAGCAACGCACGCGCCAGCATTTGGGCCACGCGTTCGCGAATGGCGGGCGTGCAGCTGTCGGGTTGCTGCACCATGCGGTTCCACAACGGCGTGAGCCAAGGCATCACAGCTGTCGCCTCTCCGCTGAGTTGCAACATGCGCTGCGCGGCATGCAACACCACTTCGGGCTGGTTGCGCTCAGAGGCTTCCAGCGCATCCCACGCGCGCTGTAGCTGTGTGGCGTCGTGGGCATCGTTCAAGCTGGCCACGGCCAACTCACGCAACACGCTTTGGGCCGCATCGGCCGAGAACGCGCCGTGCTTGGCCAGCAAGCGCGCGGTCTCCAGTGCAGACAGGTGCTGACGGTTCAAACGTGCAGCTTTCAGGCGCATGCGCAATGCCAACATGCGACGTGCAGGGCCATGGCGCAAGCCGTCTAACCAGCGCAGGGCTTCGGGCGCATCACGGTCGCTCATGGCCCACCGGGCAGCCGCCAAGTAAGCGGACTCCATGGTTTCTTCCACCATGGTGTCGTCGGTCGCATCACGGCTCAACGCCAACACCGATTGCAAATGGGTCACGCGGGCTTCGCGGTCGCGCAAGGCATGGGCACTTTCGGCCGCCACCAAATGCGACACTGCACGCAGCTGATGCGCATGGCGTGGCGCGGGGTCATCGTCAGTACGCACCGAGGCCAACAACTCTTCCAACGCCAAGGCTTTTTCTGCCGACTTCACTGCGCGCACATAGCGGCCGCTCCACAGCTGCGCCAAGGCGTCCAACACGGCCGCGTGCATGGCGCGTTCTTTTTGTTGCAAGCGCCAGCGGCGCGCTTGGTGCGGCAATTCAAACAAAGCCGACAACGCACGCCATGCCAAATGCAGCACCACAAAAAAGACCAGCAGCACCAGCAGTGCCAAATTCAAAGACACATCAATGCGGTGCGGAGCCCAAAACACCGTCACAGTGCTTTGGTTGCCGCCGGCCAACAAGGCCGATGCCACCGCCACACCAAACAAGCCCACCAACCAGAGCGCGGCTTTCATCTCAACGCCCCGCTGCAGCTGTGGTGAGGGCCGCCAAGGTGTCGTCGACCCGAGGGATCTCAATGTGTTTGGCCTGCCCCAACACCTCGCGTGCCAACGCCAAGGTGGTTTGACCTTGACGGGTTTGTAGGTCGAAGTAACGGTTCAAGTCGTCCGTGGCTTGTTTCATGTCCGATTGCACCGCATCGAAGTGACGCGCCAGCAACCCTAAGCGCGCATTCAGCAAACGCAGCTTCAAGTTCTCGCGCACAAAGAAGCTTTGGTCAGGGGCCAGCAACGTCGCTTCAGGACGGTCGATGCGGCTCACACGGATCAAGCCTTTGGCGTCGTCCCACATGTCGGACAGCACTTTCTCCCACCAACTCATGCTGATGGCTTTGGCCCAACTGGTGTTGGGAGCGGCAGGTGCAGGCACGTCTGATGCTGCTTTGCCCACGGCATTCAGCAATGGCAAGGCATCCACCGCGCGCACCAGCTCATCCAGTTTGAACAGCAACGCAGGCGTGTCAGCCACCGCCGTGGCTTTGATGCGTTCGATGTCACGCGTCACCGCGCGCAGCACAGGCGCCAAGCGCGGTTGTGCCACTTTGGTCAAACGCTGCTCGGCTGAGTTCAACGCTGCCAGCAAGGGCTGCACGCTGCCAGTGAGCTGCGCTTGTTGTTGCGCCAAGCGAATGGCTGACTCAATGTCGACCACCAAGTTTTCGTCACGTGAGCGCGACAGGCTTTGCATCAACTCTTCGAGTTGGCTGCGCTGCAACGACACCTCGCTGAGCTTGGCATCAGTGACTGCCAAACGCGCGGCGGTTTCGCGCGCCAACTCTTCTGCTTGTTTCGACGTGACACGGGCTTCCACGGCTTGGCTGCCGGTGTCGGCGCTTTGGCGCGCCAGTTGCTCTTGGATGCCCGAGAGCTTGGCCCACATCAGGCCAGAGCCAACTGCCCCCATCACGGCCAAGGCAGCAATGCCGCGCATCAGCCATTTGTTGCTGGCCGTCGGAATCATGACGACGGAGGAAGGGGTGTGAGAGGGTTCGACGTGCTCTGGCTTCATGCCAGCGATTCTAATGATCGCAGCACGTCGCCCACACTGGGGCGGGCCAGATGCACCTCTCCAAAACCCAGGGTCTGCGCCGCCTCTGCAATGCGGGCATGGGTGGCGATGCAACGCGCTTGCGCCCAGCTTTGCGCGGGCAAGGCCTGGGCCAAATGCCGAATCGCTTGCGAGCTACTGAAGCACCACACGCTGCCGTCTTGCGCGGCTTGACGGGCCAACGCCAGTTGCGCAGGCGTCCAGTTTGGACAGCGACGCTCGTAGGCCACCACAAAATGGGCAGAGGCGCCCGCTGCTTGAATCTGCTGGGCCAGCCAATCACGCCCCGTGCCGGTCAAGGGGAGTCCTTCGGGCACCCCGGTCTTGTCCCCCACATCGTTGCCGCGCACGATCAGCACGCGCTGGCCGGCGACCACCTGCCCGCCCACACGGTGCCACAAGGCTTCCGAATCGAACTGTGTGGCATCTGCACTGGGGCTGTCGATGCAGGCCTCGGGCACCCCCGCGTCACGCAAGGCTTTGTGGGTACCCGGCCCGGTGGCCCAGCAACGTGGGCCTGCTGCCCAGGTGCGGTTGGCAAAAAAATAACGCACCGCCTGCGCACTGACAAACATCACTGCCTGCCACTCAGGCCAACGCGCCCAGGCCTGTGCCAAGGGTTCGGGATTGACCGCGGGACCCACATCAATCAAAGGCCATGCAAGCGGGCTGTGACCGGCCGTTTGCAAAGCACTCACCCACGCGGGTGCATCGCCTTTGGGTCGGGTGATGACGACGCGCATCGCGTGCCGCCCAACTCAGTGCGCGCCTAGTGCGCGCAATTGGGCCGCCACCGATTCACCCAGTTGGTTGGCGGCTGCGCGCGAGGCAGGGTCTGCGGCATTCAGGGCTTGCTTCACCTCAGCCCGCACCAAACCGGGCGCTCCCGCAGGGTCGCCCCACGCGGCTTGCAAATGCAGCACACCGTCGGTCAAAGTGGCGTGCGCGGCCAACGGCATCGAGCAGCTGCCCCCCATGGCACGGCTGACGGCACGTTCGGCCGTCACCGTCAGCCAGGTGGCCGCATCGGCCAACGGGGCCAAAGCTTGCGCCACATCGGCACGGTGACTGCGCACTTCAATACCCAAAGCGCCCTGCCCTGCGGCAGGCAACATGTCGGTGGTTTCAAAAATATGGCGTATGCGCGCGCTTAAACCCAAACGTTTCAGGCCTGCCGCCGCCAACACAATGCCGTCGTACTGACCTTCGTCGAGCTTGCGCAAACGGGTGTCGAGGTTGCCGCGCAAAGGTTCAATCCTCAAATCGGGTCGCAACGCACGCAACAACACCGTGCGGCGCAGGCTCGATGTGCCCACCACAGCGCCTTGCGGCAAGTCGTTCAGGTGCGCGTAGGTGGACGACACCCACGCATCGCGCGGGTCTTCGCGGGTCATCACGCACGCCAGATCGAAACCTTCGGGTAAATCCATCGGCACGTCTTTGAGTGAGTGCACGGCCAAGTTGGCACGACCTTCTTCCAGCGCCACTTCGAGTTCTTTCACAAACAAGCCTTTGCCGCCCACTTTGCTCAACGAGCGGTCCAAGATTTGGTCGCCTTGGGTGGTCATGCCCAGTAACGTCACGGCGTGACCTTGCTGCTCGAGCAAGGCTTTGACGTGTTCGGCTTGCCACATCGCCAAACGGCTTTCACGGGTGGCGATGGTGAGGGAAACAGGGGAAGTAGAGGACATAAGTGACAACATTCAATGGCGGCAAATGTTAGCAGGCGCCTGTCCACCAGCGGCTTAGTGCAAGCGACGCTGAGCCCGATAAAATCAGCCGCTATGTCTACAAACCAACTCGATAAAAAATCCCAAGCGTGGTCGGCGCTGTTTTCTGAACCCATGAGCGAGTTGGTCAAGCGCTACACCGCCAGCGTGTTTTTTGACAAGCGCTTGTGGCAAGCCGACATCACGGGCAGCTTGGCCCACGCCGAAATGTTGAGCCACCAAGGCATCATCGGCAAAGATGACCACGCCGCCATTCAAAAAGGCATGGCCCAAATTTGGACCGAGATTGAATCGGGCCAGTTCGAATGGCAACTCGACCTCGAAGACGTGCACCTGAACATCGAAGCCCGTCTGACCCAACTGGTGGGTGACGCGGGCAAACGCCTGCACACCGGCCGCAGCCGCAACGACCAAGTGGCCACCGACGTGCGCCTGTGGTTGCGCGGCGAGATGGACCTGATCATTGACCTGTTGGTCGATCTGCAAAAGTCACTCGTGACAGTGGCTGAGCAAAACGTGGACGTCATCCTGCCCGGCTTCACCCACTTGCAAGTGGCCCAACCGGTGAGCTTTGCGCACCACCTGTTGGCCTACGTGGAAATGTTTGCGCGCGACGCTGAGCGCATGAGCGACGTGCGCCGCCGCACCAACCGTTTGCCGCTGGGCAGCGCCGCCTTGGCGGGCACCACCTACCCACTGGACCGCGAACGCGTGGCCCGTACCCTGGGCATGGTGGACGAGCATGGCCAGGCACAGGTCTGCCAAAACAGCTTGGACGGCGTGAGCGACCGCGACTTCGCGATTGAGTTCACAGCTGCCGCGTCGCTGTGCATGGTGCACATCAGCCGCTTCAGTGAAGAACTGATTTTGTGGATGAGCCAAAACTTTGGCTTCATCAAAATCGCCGACCGCTTCACCACCGGCAGCTCAATCATGCCGCAGAAGAAAAACCCAGACGTGCCTGAACTCGCCCGCGGCAAAACCGGTCGCGTGGTGGGCCATTTGATGGGGCTCATCACCTTGATGAAAGGCCAACCCCTGGCCTACAACAAAGACAACCAAGAAGACAAAGAGCCTTTGTTTGACACCGTGGACACGCTCAAAGACACGCTGCGCATCTTCAGCGAAATGGTGGGCGGCCAGGTCAACCCCGCCACGGGCGCGAAAGAAGGCGGCATCACCGTCAACGCGCAGGCCATGGAAGACGCGGCCAAAAAAGGCTTCGCCACCGCCACCGACTTGGCCGACTACTTGGTGAAAAAAGGCCAGCCCTTCCGCGATGCGCATGAGACGGTGGCACACGCGGTGAAGGCCGCTGCCAGCCATAACTGCGACCTCTCCGAACTTCCCCTCGAAGTGCTGCAAAGCTTCCACCCCGCCATCGAAAAAGACGTGTACGACTGCTTGAGCCTGCACGGCTCACTCAACGCGCGCAACACCTTGGGCGGCACAGCCCCGGTGCAAGTGCGTGCGCAAATTGCACGCCACCACGCCCGACTGGCCTGACATGCTGAGCCCTGAAGATCCGAGCCGCGCCCACCGCGCCATCGCGATCTTTGAGGCCACCAAAGGGTTGGCTGCACTGGCCGGTCTGATTGGCGTGCTCGACTTGCTGCAGCACGATGCCCGCGCCATGGTGATGACCTTGATTGGCCGCTTCGGCCTCGACCCCGAGGCGCACTACCCCTCGCTGCTGCTGCACTACGCCGATCTGCTGCCTGAAACCGACGTTCAGATGTTGCTGGCCTTGGGGGGCGCCTACATCGCCATGCGACTCACCGAAGCCACGGGCTTGTGGCTGGGCAAAGTGTGGGGGGAGTATTTGGGCGCTTTGTCGGGCGGCATCTACATCCCGTTCGAAATCATCCACTGGGCTGACGACCCCACTTGGTTGAACGCCTTCATTGTGTTGTTGAACGTGGTCATCGTGGGCATCTTGACGCATGCCTTGTGGCGACGTCTGCACCGCACCACCTCGACTACCTCGCGCGCATCGGTATGACCGACATCCTCACCGTCACCCTGAACCCCGCGTTGGATGTGTTGACCACCATCGACCGGGTCAGCGACACGCACAAGATGCGCTGTGGCGCCGTCATCAAACACCCGGGGGGCGGCGGGGTCAACGTGGCGCGTGTGCTGCATCGTCTGGGGGCCAATTGCGTGGCCTTGTATCTGGCGGGTGGTGTCACCGGCGAGCGCCACCACAAGCTGATGCGCGCAGAAAAAGTACGCTGCCATGTGCTGCCGATTGCCGAAGAAACCCGTGAGAGTTTTTCGGTGCACGAAACCGCCAGTGGCAACGACTTTCGCTTTGTTTTGCCCGGTCCACAGGTGTCGGCTGCCGAAGCCGAGGCCTGCTTGGACTACGTGGCGCAGCACTTGCCCAAACAATGTTTGGTCATCAGCGGCGGTTTGGCGCCAAACATTCCCCATGATTTTTATGCGCGTTTGGTGCAGATCGCCAAGGCACAGGGCGTGCGCGTGGTGCTCGATGCCAGCGGCCCTGCGTTGACCGAAGCGTTGAAGGTGGGCGTGTATTTGTTCAAGCCCAGCCTGCGTGAGTTGCGCGATTTGACGGGGCAAGCCTTGCCCGACACAGACGCGCAGGTGCACGCCGCACGGCAGCTCATTCACAGCGGCCAAGCCGAGATCGTTGCCGTGTCATTGGGCGCGGAGGGTGCGATGGTGGTGAGCGCACAAGAAAGCTGGCGTGCGCGCAGCATTCAGGTGGACGTACAAACCACGATTGGTGCCGGTGACAGCTTTGTCGGCGGCATGGTCTGGTCGCTTGCCCGTGGGGACACGCTGCTCAAAGCGTTTCAATATGGCATGGCCGCAGGGGCGGCCGCACTGTTAGCGCCTGGCACCTCGCTGGCACAAGCCAGTGATGTGCACCGCTTGATCCCTTACCTTGTGACCGAAGCCCTCTAAAAGGCCCCGGCGTTTCACGCCGAGGCCCGCTCTGCGCCTCGGTTTAATTTATTTCAATCTCGCTGTCGCACTCTTCACAGGGGGTGCCCCACCGCTCGGGCTACCATGCGTGGCATCTTTAGGAGACCCTCATGCCCGTGATCACCAACATCGAAGACTTGCGCGTTTTGGCCGAAAAACGCGTTCCCCGCATGTTTTACGACTACGCCGATTCCGGCAGTTGGACCGAGGGCACCTACCGCGCCAACGAAGCTGATTTCCAAAAAATCAAGTTGCGCCAACGCGTGGCGGTGAACATGGAAAACCGCACCACGGCAACGAAAATGGTCGGCCTGGATGTGAAGATGCCTGTGGCCATTGCCCCGGTGGGCTTGACCGGCATGCAAAGCGCCGACGGTGAAATCAAAGCCGCACGTGCAGCTGAGAAATTTGGCATCCCCTTCATCTTGTCGACCATGAGCATCTGCTCGATGGAAGACGTGGCCGCCCACACCACCGCCCCCTTTATGTACCAGCTCTACATGATGCGCGACCGTGACGCCATGGCCAACATGATTGAACGCGCGCGCAAAGCCAAGTGCAGCGCCTTGGTGTTGACGCTCGATTTGCAAGTGATCGGTCAACGTCACAAAGATTTGAAAAACGGCCTCACAGCGCCGCCCAGCCCCACCATCGCCAACATCATCAACCTCATGACCAAGCCCCGTTGGTGCCTCGGCATGGCAGGCACACGCCGCCACACCTTTGGCAACTTGGTCGGTCACGTCAAAGGCGTGAGCAACATGAAGTCACTGGCCTCGTGGACCAACGAACAGTTCGACCCGCGTTTGTCGTGGGAAGACGTGGCTTGGGTCAAAGCCCAGTGGGGGGGCAAGCTGATTCTCAAAGGCATTCAAGACGTGGAAGACGCCAAACTGGCGGTGCAAAGCGGGGCCGATGCCATCGTGGTCAGCAACCACGGCGGTCGTCAATTGGATGGCGCGCAATCCAGCATCGAAGCGCTGCCGCCCATCGTGGCAGCCGTAGGCGACCAAATTGAGGTCTGGATGGACGGCGGCATTCGCTCAGGTCAAGACGTGCTGAAAGCCTGGGCCTTGGGTGCACGTGGCACCTTGATTGGTCGCGCCATGGTCTACGGCTTGGGTGCCATGGGTGAAGAAGGCGTGAGCAAAGCCCTGCAAATCATCCACAAAGAACTGGATGTGACGATGGCCTTCTGCGGCCACACCAACATCCAGAACGTCAACACCAACATCTTGTTGCCCGGCACCTTCCCCACCCCATGAGCCAAGACATCCCTACACCCACCACCGGCGTCAGCGCTTGGTGGCGCGCACTGAGCATTTTTTTTGCCCTCGTGGTGTTCATCGGTTGGGCCTTCAGCGCCAGCATGTATGAACAGTTCAAGGCGCAGATTCAGCACCTCGAAGCCAAGCTGATCGAAGTGCCGCAGGTGCGCGAGGTGTCGGTGCTATTGGACGAGGCACAGCTGCCCGCCATGCTGATGACGTATGACCCGCAAACGCAGAAGCTGCAAGTGCAACGCCTCAACGAGGTGAAGGAAGGCCGCGAACAAGCCTTGCACGTGTGGGCCATGACCGAAGGTGACACGCCGCGGCTGCTGGGCGTGCTGACCAACAAATACAAAACCCAACAGCTCGATGTGCCCACGCAAGCGCTTGACAGTGCGCAGGCCTTGGCCATCAGTGTCGAAAACAAAGACCGTGGCCCTTTGAAAGGCAAGCCCCAACAGCCTTGGCTGTTCAAGGGCGCGTTGGTCAAAAAAGCAATTTAAGCCTTACAGCTTTTCGCTCCACGGCACACCGCCGGTCGCCCAGTCGTGACGCGGCACGTCAAAGAACAACACGTCCACGCTCTCCGGCTTGCTGCCCAAGGTTTTGGCACACGCTTCGGTGAAGGCTTGGGCCAATTCTTTCTTTTGTTGGGGCGTACGGCCTTCGATCAGTTCAACGCGAATGGTGGGCATGGGTCTCTCCTGTAGGTTTAAAAGTTGGCTGCGATTATGCTTCTGACTTGTGACCTCGACTGCTCCCACTCCCCCACTGGCGCGACGCATTGCGCACCTCGACATGGACGCGTTTTACGCCTCGGTCGAGTTGCTGCGCTACCCGCAGCTCAAAGGCTTGCCGGTGGTAATTGGTGGAGGACGCCGGCGCGAAGACAACTTACTAGAACGCTTGCAAGCAGCCGACCCCGAGGGTGACTGGACCCTCGACAACTTCAACACCCGGTTGCAAGAAATTCCGGTGGATTTCTTTCCACGCCTCTCGGGCTACACCGGACGCGGCGTCATCACCACCGCCACCTATGCGGCTCGGCAGTTTGGCGTGGGCTCGGCCATGGGCGTGATGAAAGCCGCCAAACTCTGCCCCGATGCCATTTTGTTGCCGGTGGACTTTGACAGCTATCGACACTATTCGCGCTTGTTCAAAAACATCATCATCGACATTGCCCCGGTGATGGAAGACCGAGGCGTCGACGAGGTCTACATCGACTTCACCCACGTGCCGGGTGGGCAACGCGAAGGGGGGCGCGTGCTGGCGCGTTTGATTCAGAAAGCCATCTTTGACGACACCGGCTTGACCTGCTCGGTGGGGGTGGCCCCCAACAAACTGCTGGCCAAGATGGCCAGCGAGTTCAACAAACCCAACGGCATTTCCATCGTTCAACCTGACGATTTAGAAACCCTGATTTGGCCCCTGCCATGCCGCAAAGTGAATGGCATCGGCCCCAAAGCCGAAGCCAAATTGGCCACCCATAAGATTCACACCATTGGCGATTTGGCGCAGCGCGACCGCGTGTGGCTGATGGCCACGTTTGGCAAAAGCTACGGCGCATGGCTGCACGACGCGGCCCATGGCAAAGACGAACGTCCGGTTGAAACCGAGAGCGAGCCCGTGAGCATCAGCCGTGAAACCACCTTCGAACGCGACCTGCACGCGGTACGCGACCGCGAAGAACTCGGCGGCATCTTCACCCGCTTGTGCCAACAACTGGCTGCCGATTTGGCGCGCAAAGGGTATGTGGGCAAGACCATTGGCATCAAGCTGCGCTACGACAACTTTCAAAGCGTCACACGCGATCAAACCCTACCCACCTACACTGCTGACGCCCACACCATTCGCGAAGCCGCAGGAAAATGCCTCAAGCGCGTTAGCTTGGATCGACGTTTGCGGCTGCTCGGTGTCCGCGTAGGCTCATTGATGAAGTTGGAAGATTGGCAGGCTGAGCAAGTACGCGCAGAAGAGATACCGAGCCAACCCTATACCCAGTCATTGTTTGAGGACGCCCCCGATCCCAAGGACTCAAATTGAGTCGCAAGCGAGAATGCCTACATCAATAAAAGTGGATTTTGCCAAATGCATACGCTCAAACAAAATCTTTTAAGCCTGATCGGAGCTGCGCTGTTTTTCAGCGGAGGCGCCCAAGCCACTTGCTTAGGCGAACAAAACACAACCAAGGTCTACGCATTTGACGTGGTGCCACAGTTCACCGCCAGCAAGATTTACACAACGTGGTCGCCACTGCTTCAGCGCGTCGGGCAAGACGCCGGCTTATGCTTTGAGTTGCGTGTTTCAAGCACCATTCCAGAATTCGAACAAAAGCTTTTCAAAGGAGAGCCCGAGTTTGTCTTTCTCAATCCGTACCACGCAGTTTTAGCTTACCAAAAGAAAAAATATCAACCATTGCTTGCAGACGGCACAGACTTGTTAACTGGAATTTTGGTGGTCCGTGCCGACAGTTCCATTAAAAAACTGGAGGACCTGAAAGACAAACAGGTCGCCTTTCCGGCCCCCAACGCATTTGCCGCATCGTTGCTGATTCGTGCCGAGTTAGAGAAAAAGAAAATTCACATCCAACCTGTTTTTGTGAAGACGCACAGCAATGTGTACCGATCCGTCATCGGCAAAGACACCCTCGCTGGCGGCGGCGTGAACAACACCCTCGACAACGAGGCGTCAGAGGTGCGTCAACAATTACGCGTCTTGTACGAAACGCCCGCTTACACCCCGCACCCTGTGGCCACGCACCCCAACGTGCCAGCGTCTGTGCGTGAACGTTTCTTAAAAGCCATGCTCAAACTCTCGCAAGACGATGAAGGTCGTCGGATGTTGGATGGGGTCAATTTACAAAACCCACAAGCAGTGAGTTACAGCAAACACTACAAACCATTGGAGTCTTTGCGACTCGAAAAATTTCTGGTTTTAACCCCGCAATGACATGCTGCAACGCTTAACTTCCTCACAGTGGAGGCGTATCAAGCCAGCCGTTTTAATTGGTCTGGCTTTGGCGCTGCTGCAAATTGGCTCTGGTCTAGCTGCGTATTACCAATCAAAAAATTTGCTGTGGGAAAGTAAGTTTCAGACTTCACACAGCCTCACCCAAGGCCTCGTGGTGGCGGTGGCCGATCAAATGGTGCAAAAGGATTACGCCTCGGTTGAAGCGCGCATTTTGCAAACCATGTCCAACGCTGAAGTCGCATCCGTCATGGTGACAGACATGACAGGGCGCGTCTTGTCCGGTCTTAAACGTGCCCCCAACCAAGCGCCTCGTCTGATGTTTGACCCTTACTGGATCGAAACACCTGAAGCCAACCAAACCGATCTGCAATCGCGTAACCAAGACTACATCACCTCATGGGCCAAAGTCAGTTTGGGATCTGACTTGGGCTGGGTGCGACTACAAACCTACAACGAACTCGACAGCGCAGACTTGGGCAGTTTGCGTCAGCAGACTTTTCTGCTGTCGATGTTGTCGGTGCTATCGGGCATCGTGATTCTGGGAGTGTTCTTATGGCGCGCCTATTTCACAGTGGTCAAACGTGAGCACATGATTGAAATCCAATTGGATGAGGCCACCAAACGCCTCGTTCAATCAGAAAAGCTAGCCTCCCTGGGCGAATTGGCAGCGGGCGTAGCCCACGAAATCAACAACCCCGTGGGTTACATCTCCTCGAACCTAGCCACCCTGCAAAAGTATTTAGCGGTGTATGACAAATTACTCGAAGCACCTGAATGCAACCGCGCTGACATCAACGCACTTAAGCAAAAACTCAACTACGCCTTCCTACGCGAGGATTTGCAAAACTTGGTGACTGAGACCAAAGAAGGCGTGGGACGTGTCAAAACCATCATCCAGGATTTGAAAGACTACGCGCGCACCAACGTTGCGACCCACTATGTGGCTTCCGACCTACACATTGGTCTGAAGTCCACCCTCAACATCGCAACAAATCAATTGAAAAATCGCGCCCATGTGCGTTTGTCACTCGGCGCTTTGCCTTTGGTGGAATGTGCACCTTCACAAATTGACCAGGTATTTTTGAATCTCATCGTCAATGCAGCGCAAGCCTTTCCCGAAGGGCAAATAGGCTTGATTGAGATTCTCACAGACTGCAACAACGACCAGGTGTGGATTGAGGTCAAGGACAACGGCCCTGGAATTACTCCCGAGGTTTTGAAAAAAATCTTTGACCCATTTTTCACAACCAAAGCCCCAGGAACGGGGACGGGTCTTGGACTCTCGGTCTCACAAAATATCATTCAGCAACATGGCGGCACGTTAAAGGTCGACAGCACGTTGGGAGTCGGCACATCTTTCACGATCACCCTCCCTATCAAACGCCCTGTGGCAAAAGGATAAAGATGACCGAAACCCAAACTTCATTCAATGCCAGCGACTACAAAGTTTTATGCGTGGACGACGAACCCAACATCTTGTCTGCGTTACGTCGCATGCTGTCTTTGGCGGGTTACCAAGTCTTCACCGCTGACAGCGGTGCTCAGGCGTTAGATCAGCTCAGCAAAGAGCCGATGAACGTGGTCATCTCCGACATGCAAATGCCAAACATGAACGGTTCGGAATTTCTGGCCAAAGTGCAACAACAGTGGCCATCAACCATGCGCCTCATGCTCACTGGCGCCTCTGACGTATCGGGCGCCATTGACGCTATTAACCAAGGGGCGATTTACCGCTATATCGCAAAGCCTTGGAACGATGAAGAATTACTGACCACCATCAAGTCAGCCATTGCATTTGCTGCCCTCGCCAACGAACACGACCGTTTGGAAGCCCTGACGTTGGCGCAAAAAGCGTCACTCAATGAAATGGTGGAGACGCTCGAGTCTCGAGTCCAAGAGCGCACGCAAGATTTACGTGCAGCCTACATTGCATCGATCAAAGCGTTTTCTAATATTTTGGAATTGCGCCGCCCCGACCTCCTGCCCCATTCGCGGCGCGTGGCTGCGCTATCGATGAAGATGGCCAAGCTCGCCGACTTGAGCGACGACGAGTGCCAATCTATTTACATCGCAGGCTTGTTGCATGACATAGGAAAAATCGGCCTGAGTGACCGCGTGCTGAACACCAAGTTCATTGAATTGCCTTTGGCAGATGCCAAGGTGTATCGCACCCACACCCTCATGGGGGAAGCCACCCTCAACACCTTGGATGACATGAAAGGGGTGGCTGCCATCATTCGCTCGCACCACGAATACTTCAATGGCACAGGCTTTCCAGATGAATTGTCTGGGACCGATATTCCCATCGGGGCGCGTATTGTGGCGATTGTGGAAGCTTACGAAGAGCTGCAATCGGGGGAGTACGCGAAAAAAGAAAGCAGCCCGGCAGATGCCGTGCGCATCATCTTGAGCAACAAGGGGACGCTGTTTTGCCCCGACATGACGAACATCTTCATCAAGGCGCTACGGGCCTAGCACCCTCACGTTATTGCCGTGCGGTGCGCACATTGGACGGCAGCGCTTGCGGATGGCTGGTGCGCCAAGGGTTGATGTCCAGGCCGCCGCGACGGGTGTAACGCGCATACACCTCCAAGCGCAAGGGTTGGCACTGGCGGGTGATGTCCATGAAGATGCGCTCCACGCATTGTTCATGGAACTCGTTGTGGTTTCTGAAACTCACGATGTAGCGCAGCAAACCCGCTTGGTCAATTTGTGGGCCGGTGTAGCTGATGCGCACACTGCCCCAATCGGGTTGGCCCGTGACCAAGCAATTGCTTTTCAACAAATTGCTGGTCAGCGTTTCAATCACCGGCGCTTCGTGGGTGTTGGCCGTCAGCAGCGCAGGGTTGGGTTGGTATTCGTTGCATTCCAAATCCAAGCGGTCAAGGCTCAAACCATCGAGCTCATGCACGGGCTCACGGTCAAAGTTTTCAGGCAACACCAGATGCACACCGACGCTGGCTTGCACGGTCGCCCCATGCCAAATGGCGGCGCTCAGGTCGTGGCGCAAACGGGTTTGCAGTTCAGCCACATCGGCGATGCGGGTGTTGTTGAAGCTGTTCAGGTAGAGCTTGAACGATTTGCTTTCAATGATGTGCGTCGACTCGGCGGGCACGGTGATACGCGCGACCGCCACTTGCGGTTTGCCACGCACGTTGAGCCAACTCAGTTCGTAGGCCGTCCACAAATCTGCGCCAAAAAATGGGGGCTGGCCAATGATGCCAATTTCATCGCGCTTGGTTTGGCGTGGAATCGGAAACAGCAGCGACGCGTCATACTGGTCCACATACGACGACGATTTGCCCAGTTGCGATTGTTCAGGGGTATTCATACAACGACCTCAAGCCAGCTTGCGACGGAACACTTTGCGATCGGGCTCAGACACCGCGGCGTCAAACGCATAGCCTTCGAGGTTGAACCCTTCCAAACCCTTGGGTGTTTTGATTTGGTGGGTCACGGCGTAACGCGTCATCAAGCCGCGTGCGCGCTTGGCGTTGAAGCTGATGACTTTGTATTTGCCGCCTTTGTAGTCTTCAAACACACACTCGACCACGCGCGCTTTCAGCGCCTTGCGATCGACCGATTTGAAATACTCTTGCGAAGCCAAGTTGACGATGATCGGCTCCGCTTCGCCGCTCAAACGTTGGTTCAAGTAATCGGCGATTTGGGTGCCCCAAAACTTGTACAGGTTGTTGCCTTTGTCGTTCACCAAGGCGGTGCCCATTTCCAAACGGTAGGGCTGCATCCAATCGAGCGGGCGCAGCACGCCATACAAGCCACTCAAAATCGCTACATGGTCTTGGGCCCAATCGAGGTCTTTGGCTTTCAGGGTTTTGGCATCCAAACCTTCGTACACATCGCCGTTGAACGCCAACACGGCTTGCTTGGCATTTTTGGCGGTGAATTTGGGGCTCCATGCTTGGTAACGCGCCACGTTCAGGCTGGCCAAGGCATCGCTCAAGCTCATCAAGCTGGCAATGTCATGTGGCGACTTTTCTTTGAGGACGGCGATCAACTCAGCCGCCTGCTTCACAAACAAGGGCTGCGTGTGCGGCACGTCGCCAGCGGGCGTGTCGTAGTCAAGGGCTTTGGCGGGTGAGAGCAAAAACAACATAGGGCGCAAAGGATGGGCGTCACAAACAAGCCTGAATTATGGGGTGGAGACACCCCTACCCCTAGGTAAAATGACGGGTTTAGCCCTTTGGGCTCACGTGTCCCTTGATGACACGCCGTTTTTATTTATCAAAGTCCCCCATGAGCAACACGCCCACCACGCCCCTCGAACAACCCGGTTTGAACCGCCTGTCCAAATCGTTCGAACCCGCTGCCCTCGAGGCCCATTGGGGCCCTGAATGGGAAAAACGGGGCTACGGCGTGGCGGGTTTCCGTGGCACCGGCGCTCCTGCGGCAGATGCTCCTGCTTTTGCCATCCAACTGCCCCCGCCCAACGTGACAGGCACCTTGCACATGGGCCATGCGTTCAACCAAACCATCATGGACAGTTTGACGCGCTACCACCGTATGTCGGGCTTCAACACCGCCTGGATCCCGGGCACCGACCATGCCGGCATTGCCACCCAAATCGTGGTGGAACGCCAGCTGCAAGCCAAGGGCATCAGCCGCCACGACATGGGGCCCACGCCAGCCGAAGCGCGCAAGAACTTTGTGAGCAAGGTGTGGGAGTGGAAAGAAGAATCGGGCAGCACCATCACCAGCCAAATGCGCCGTATGGGCGACAGTGTGGACTGGAGCCGCGAATACTTCACGATGGACCCCAAGCTGTCCAAGACCGTCACCGAAACCTTTGTGCAGCTCTATGAGCAAGGCCTGATCTACCGCGGCAAACGCTTGGTCAACTGGGACCCGGTGTTGATGAGTGCGGTGTCTGACCTCGAAGTCGAAAGCGAAGAGGAAGACGGTTCGTTGTGGCACATCCGCTATGACTTGGCCGATGGTTCCGGCAGCCTGACCGTGGCCACCACCCGCCCCGAAACCCTGCTGGGCGACGTGGCCGTGATGGTGCACCCCGAAGACGAGCGCTACAGCGCCCTCATTGGCAAGCACGTGAACCTGCCTTTGTGCAACCGCACCATCCCCGTGATTGCCGACGAGTACGTGGACAAAGCCTTCGGCACCGGCGTGGTCAAGGTCACGCCCGCACATGATCAAAACGACTACGCCGTGGGGCAGCGCCACAAGCTGGACATGATTTGCGTGCTCAACCTCGACGCCACCATCAACACCCACGCGCCTGAAAAATACCAAGGTCTCGACCGCTTCGTGGCTCGCAAGGCCGTGGTGGCAGACCTCGAAGCCGCAGGCGCCTTGGTCGACGTGAAGAAACACAAACTCATGGTGCCGCGTTGCGCCCGCACTGGCCAAGTGATTGAGCCCATGCTGACCGACCAATGGTTTGTCGCGATGAACCAAGTGGGCCAAGGCGACGCCACGGGTAAGAGCATCGCGCAAAAAGCCATCGACGCCGTGCAGTCTGGCCAAGTGAGCTTTGTGCCCGAAAACTGGGTGAACACCTACAACCAATGGATGAACAACATCCAAGACTGGTGTATCTCACGCCAACTGTGGTGGGGCCATCAAATCCCGGCGTGGTACGACGAAGACGGCAACGTGTACGTAGCGCGTGACGAAGCCGAGGCGCAAGCCAAGGCGCCAGGCAAAACACTCAAGCGTGATGAAGATGTATTGGACACTTGGTATTCATCGGCGCTCGTGCCTTTCAGCACCATGGGCTGGCCAGTAGCTGGCGAGGGTGTTGGGACCGGACGCAGCGACATTGCGAGCGAAGCGAGTGGGAGCAAGGCTGGTCCCAGCACTCTCGCCAGCGGCATGAGTGACTACGACTTGTACTTGCCATCCTCTGTGTTGGTCACCGGCTACGACATCATCTTCTTCTGGGTCGCCCGCATGATCATGATGACCACGCACTTCACCGGTCGCGTGCCGTTCAAACATGTGTACATCCACGGCCTGGTGCTCGATGCACAAGGCAAGAAGATGAGCAAGTCTGAAGGCAATGTGCTCGACCCTGTGGACTTGATCGACGGCATCACCTTAGAGCCCTTGCTCGACAAACGCACCCAAGGGTTGCGCAAGCCCGAAACCGCACCCAAGGTACGCAAGCAAACCGAAAAAGAATTCCCCGAAGGCATTCCCGCCTACGGTGCCGATGCGTTGCGCTTCACCTTTGCCGCGTTGGCAAGCTTAGGTCGCTCCATCAACTTCGACAGCAAACGCTGCGAGGGCTACCGCAACTTCTGCAACAAGGTCTGGAACGCCTCACGTTTCGTGCTGATGAACTGCGAAGGCCAAGACTGCGGTTTGAAAGAACACGGGGCTGCCGAGTGCCTACCAGGCGGTTACCTGAACTTCAGCCAAGCTGACCGTTGGATTGTCTCTAAGCTGCAACGCGTCGAAGCCGAGGTGGCCAAAGGCTTTGCCGAGTACCGCCTCGACAACGTGGCCAACACCATTTATGACTTCGTGTGGAACGAGTTCTGCGACTGGTATTTGGAAATCGCCAAGGTACAAATCAACACCGGCGACGACGCGCAAAAACGCGCCACGCGCCGCACCTTAATTCGCACACTCGAGACCATCCTGCGTTTGGCCCACCCCATCACCCCGTTCATCACCGAAGAACTTTGGCAAACCGTGGCCGTGGTGGCGGGCCGCATCCAGCCCGACGACAAGACAGCCTCTATCAGCGTGGCCGCCTATCCAGTGAGCCAACCTGAACGCATCGACGAACAAGCTGAAGCGTACGTGACACGCGTGAAATCGCTGGTCGACGCCTGCCGCAACTTGCGCGGCGAAATGGGTGTCTCACCCGCCACGCGCATGCCGTTGTTTGCATTGGCTGGTAGCGCCGAAGAGCACGCCTTCATGCAAGGCGTGGCGCCTGTGTTGCAAGCTTTGGCCAAACTCAGCGAGGTCAAGGTGTTTGACGACGAAGCCGCATGGTCGGCCGCTGCACAAGCCGCCCCCGTCGCCGTGATTGGTGAGTTGCGCGTGTGTTTGTTCATTGAAGTCGATGTGGCGGCTGAGAAAGTTCGTCTGGGCAAAGAGGTCGACCGTTTGCAAAACGAAATTGAAAAGGCGGGCTCTAAACTCAAGAACGAAGCCTTTGTGGCCAAAGCCCCTCCTGCGGTGATTGACGAAGCCAAGAAGCGTGTGGCCGAGTTCACCGCGACCTTGCACAAAGTGCAAGAGCAGCTGGCAAAGCTGGGAAAGTAATCACATGAAAACCAAACTCACGAAAGCCGTCTTCCCCGTTGCGGGCATGGGCACACGCTTCTTACCTGCTACCAAAGCCAGCCCGAAGGAGATGCTGCCGGTGGTCGACAAACCGCTGATTCAATACGCGGTGGAAGAAGCGTATGAAGCTGGCATTCGTGAAATGATTTTCGTCACCGGTCGCAGCAAGCGCTCAATCGAAGACCACTTTGACACCGCCTACGAACTCGAAACCGAACTCGAAGCCGCCGGCAAACAAGCCTTGCTCGACATCGTGCGCAGCGTGCAGCCCGACGACATGCAGTGCGTGTACGTGCGCCAAGCGCGCGCCTTGGGGCTTGGTCACGCAGTGCTCTGTGCCGAGCAGCTCGTCGGAGATGAACCGTTTGCCGTACTGTTGGCCGACGATTTGATGCGTGGCAATCCCGAGGGCCCCGGGGTCTTGAAACAAATGGCTGATGTGTTTGCGCGCACACACGCGTCAGTGCTGGCAGTGCAAGAAGTACCGCTGGAACACGTGCACCGCTACGGTGTGGTAGCCGGCGTGGATGTCGGCAATGGTTTGATCGACATTCAAAAAATGGTCGAAAAACCCAAGGCCGACGTGGCACCCTCGCGCACCACCGTGGCCGGACGCTACATCTTGACCCCGCAGGTGTTTGATTGCATTCGCGCGGGTGGCCGTGGTGTGCAAGGTGAAATTCAGCTCACCGATGGCATTGCCGGTTTGTTAGCCAGCCAAAAGGTGTTTGCGTATGCGTACCAAGGCAAGCGCTACGACTGCGGCAGCAAACAAGGTTTCTTGCAAGCCACGGTGGAACTGGCGTTGCAACACGCAGAAGTCAGCGCCGAATTCCGCGATTACCTGAAGCAACTCAACGTCGCTTGAGAATGTGAACGAAGTCGCTGCCCTCGGTGGTCTGCGACAACAACTCATTCCCTGTTTGTTTGGCAAACGCCGCAAAGTCGCGCAGCGAGCCGGTATCGGTAGACACCACCTTCAGCACCTGGCCGCTTTGCATCGCGGTCAGCGCTTTCTTGGCTTTCAAAATCGGCAGCGGACAATTCAAGCCGCGTGTATCGAGTTCGACATCGAAATTCATGCGGGAAACACCCCTGTCGACAAATAACGGTCGCCACGGTCACACACGATGAAGGCAATCGTGGCGTTCTCTACTTGCTGGGCAATTTGCATCGCCACCCAGCAAGCGCCTGCGGCAGAAATGCCGGCGAAGATACCTTCCTCTCGCGCCAAGCGGCGGCACATGTCCTCGGCATCGTCTTGGCTGACATACACCAACTCGTCCACATGGCTGGCATCGTAAATTTTGGGCAAATACTCTTGGGGCCATTTGCGAATGCCAGGAATGCGAGAGCCTTCAGAAGGCTGAGCACCGATGATGTGGATGGCGGGGTTCTTTTCTTTCAAATAGCGTGACACACCGGTGATGGTGCCGGTGGTGCCCATGGCGCTCACGAAATGTGTGATACGTCCGTGGGTGTCGTTCCACAACTCGGGGCCTGTGGTTTCGTAGTGAATGCGGGGGTTGTCGCCGTTGGCAAACTGATCTAGCACGCGGCCTTTGCCTTCGGTTTGCATGCGCTCAGCCAAATCACGGGCGTACTCCATGCCGCCGCTCTTGGGTGTCAAGATCAACTCCGCACCAAACGCCTTCATGGTTTGGGCACGCTCAATGGACAAGTCCTCCGGCATGATCAACACCATGCGGTAGCCCTTGATCGCCGCCGCCATGGCCAGCGCAATGCCGGTGTTGCCCGAGGTGGCCTCAATCAAGGTGTCGCCAGGCTGGATATCGCCACGTTCTTGGGCGCGTTGAATCATCGACAACGCCGGGCGGTCTTTCACCGAACCGGCGGGGTTGTTGCCCTCCAACTTGCCCAAAATCACGTTGCCGCGTTGTGCATTTTCTGACGCGCCAATGCGTTGCAATGCGACCAAGGGCGTCTTACCAATTGCGTCTTCAATGGTTGGGTAAATTGCGTGTGAACTCATAACCCGTACTGTGCCATAAGACGCATAGCATTCGTCGACACGGGAGAAACCGCGACGCGTCGCTTTTAAACCAGAAGATGTTTTTGGGCCTTGAGAACAGCCTGCGTGCGGTTAAAAACTTTTAACTCACGAAAAATTTGGTTGATGTGAATCTTCACCGTTTGCTCACTGATTTCCAGTCGATCGGCAATGATTTTGTTGGGAAGCCCATCGGCAATCAAATCAAGCACCTCACGTTGCCGGGATGTCAAACGGAACTCTTGCGTGGCTTCTGTGGCGACACCAAGGGGGCTGCTGGGCATATCCATCAGTTCTTTGACTTGGTCACAGATGAACTGACTGACATTGTTTTTGGAAATAAAAGCGGATGCACCCGAACGAATGGCTCTCTTCTTCCACTCGCTTTCATCCAAGCCCGAAATAGCAACCACATGCTTCACTTGCGGCTGCGACCTGAACAGCGTGATGGCATCTTCGCCACTCAAGCCATGCAACAGGATGTCGAGCACCACCACCCACTCATGATCTGCTGCGTTGCCAAGAATTTCGACGCCTTCATGGGTGTCGGCAGCCAGCTTGACAGGGAGTTTCCACTTAGCAAATTCAGAACTAAATTTTTCGCCTAATGCATCTCTATAGACCGGATGGTCATCAACTATCAAAAGTGCTTTTTTATGCATAGAGAGTATTTTTTCTTGAATGCTAAGCAAGGTCTTATCGATAAACAATAGCCCATCAGTTGTACTACGAATGAACTACTGCCGAAGAGTTCGTGGTCCGTCCCCCCCCTCGATTTCAACCGCCCGTTCACAGGCAGCTAGAGCTAAGGTTCTATCTACCTTTGCGAAAAACCTCTATTTCTAGCATGAGAATTTGCGTCAATTGATTACAAATGATTCACCGTTGTCATGCCCGATTCAACCCATCTGACTGATTTCGACAACCTGTCGTCGATTCAAATCGCCAAACAAAAATCTGCCTATATTGTCAAAACAGCGCGCTCTGTCACGGTCACCAACATCTTGGCACCCGTGTTTGCGCTCCTGCTTTTTTATGACGATGCCGACCCCGTCAAACTCGCCATTTGGTTGTCTTATATGGCTGTGGCCACGTTTATCCGTACCTGGGTGACTGCGCAACTGGAAGACAAAGAAGAAAAAATCGAGAACCCCACCAGAGACTTGAACGTGGTCACCTTCGGTGTCGCGTTGATCGGTTTTGGTTGGGGCTTGGGTTGGATTTTGTTGGTGCCAGATTTAGACACGATGAATCGCATGATTTATCTGTATGTCACGGCCGGAGGCATGTTCAACGCCATGTTTGGCTATTGCGTGCATTGGCCCACTTTCTACAGCTTCATCATCCCAACCATGGTGCCTGCCATTTCAAGCGTACTGTGGAACCGCGACATTTTTCCGTGGCCATTTGCGATTGGCATTTCAATCTTGTTCATCTGTGTCATCAAGATCGCCAAGAACTTTTCCAAAACCTTTGAAGAATCTGTACGTCTGCGACTGCGCAACGAAAAACTCTACCAAGAACTGTCGATCGAGAGAGATCAGTCGATTGCGGCGAACGTGGCGAAATCAAATTTTGTGGCCTCTGCCAGCCATGACCTGCGTCAGCCCATGTATGCCGTCAACATGTATTTGGACTCCCTGAAAGTGGACATCATTCCGCCCAGCGAGAAAGCGACCATCGGAAAAATTAAAAACAGCGTCGTCACACTCAATGAAATGTTTGAAGCCTTGCTCAACATCAGCAAGCTCGACAGCTTGAGCTTCAAGTCAAACAACCAGCTCTTTGAGATTGAGCGATTGGCAGAGTCGCTCAAAGAAATCGTCAAGCCTCACGCGCTGCACAAGCAACTCAAGATTCAATTTGACGTGCAAGCCAAATATGCCGTTGGAGATGATGCCCTACTGAGTCAAATGCTGTTGAACTTAATCAGCAACGCCATTCATTACACAGATCATGGCGGAGTCGTGGTGCAATTTTTTAACCACGATGATTTTTTGCACATCTCCGTGACAGACACAGGATGTGGCATTTCCATCGATGACCAAGCTCGAATTTTTCAAGAGTTCTTCCGCGTCGACAAGACACGCGATCACCATGATGGATTGGGTCTGGGACTGTCCATCGTGAGCCGTCTTTGCAAACTGATCGGCGCCGAAATTTCGATCGCATCACAACTTGACCAAGGCACCACCTTCACTGTTTCCACGAAGTTTCCGGTCACCGAGCGAGCCGAAACAACCGAAGCCGGCGTGCACCACGCTTCTGCAAAAAAGCGGGAAGCAGCATCGATCTTTGGCAAAACCATTGCTGTCATCGAAGACGATCCGATTGTTCTAGAGGCTTACGCCCAAGCCTTGACCACACGTGGGGCTGCTGTGATCAAAATTGAACTAGAACAACACGCGTTCGAAGAGCAAATGGCCGCGTTGGACGCCAGCGCCATTGACTTCATCATCAGCGACTACCGTTTAAAAACCACCTCTGGCGCTGACATGATCCATAAATTGCGGGAAGTCTTCAACGACGAAATACCCGCTGTCATCGTCACGGCAGACACCTCGCCCTCTCACATTCAATACTTTTCTGAACTCCACATT
>JBFYKC010000097.1:0-9203 GCA_041311135.1 Comamonadaceae bacterium
GCGCACGTTCTACCGTGACGAGACCCGTCCTTCCGGTTGGAACAACCTGGCTTTCCCCAACGTGGGCATGCCCCATGTGTTGTGGGAGTTGCAAGGCGAGCGCCGTGCCATCTTCGAAGAAAAAGAAGTGCACGGTCAAAAGACCCATGCTTTCACCGGCTGGCAGCAAATCAAGCCTGGCACGATGACGGCTGAAGAGTACGACAACGCAGTGGGCGACTTGGTGGCTTACTTGCAGTGGATGGGTGAGCCCGCACAAAACACGCGCAAGACCATTGGCTTGTTTGTGTTGCTGTTCTTGTTTGGCTTCATGTACATTGCGTGGCGTTTGAACGCGGCGTACTGGAAAGACGTCAAGTAAATTTCTCATGACGGCGACCCCGTGTCGCCGTGTTTTGGAGTGACAGGTTGGCCTGTCACTCTTTTTGGTTTTTAGGAGCTACCGATCATGATGGTGCTGTATTCGGGAACAACTTGTCCGTTCTCACATCGTTGCCGCTTTGTGTTGTTTGAGAAGGGCATGGACTTTGAAATCCGCGATGTCGACCTCTACAACAAACCAGAGGACATCAATGTGATGAACCCCTACGGCCAAGTGCCCATCTTGGTGGAGCGCGATCTCATTTTGTATGAGTCAAACATCATCAACGAGTACATCGACGAGCGCTTTCCACATCCCCAGTTGATGCCTGGCGACCCTGTCGAGCGCGCACGCGTGCGTTTGTTCTTGTTGAACTTTGAAAAAGAGTTGTTCACGCACGTTTCCACCTTGGAATCACGTGTGAGCAAAGCCAACGACAAAGCCTTGGAAAAAGCACGTTCACACATCCGCGACCGCTTGACCCAGTTGGCCCCCGTGTTCTTGAAAAACAAGTACATGTTGGGTGAAAACTTCTCCATGCTCGACGTGGCCATTGCCCCGCTGTTGTGGCGCTTGGATCACTACGGCATCGACTTGTCGAAAAATGCAGCGCCTTTGTTGAAGTACGCCGAGCGCATCTTCTCGCGCCCCGCCTACATCGAGGCGCTGACGCCTTCTGAGAAAGTCATGCGCAAGTAATTCGTATGCTGAACGCTCCAGACGCTTCTTCCACCCGTCCCTACCTGCTGCGTGCATTGCACGAGTGGTGTACCGACCAAGGCTTCACGCCCTATGTGGCGGTCTTGGTCGACGAGACGGTGCAAGTACCTTTGGAGTACGTGAAAAACGGCGAGATCGTTTTGAACGTCAGCTACGACGCGACGGCGGGGATGACGCTGGGCAATGAGTTCATTGAATTCAAAGCCCGTTTTGGTGGCGTGCCACGCGAAATCATTGTTCCTGTGAATCGCGTGATGGCCATTTACGCACGTGAAAACGGACAAGGCATGTCGTTTCCATTGGTCTTGCCTGCAGCGTCTACACCTGAGATGAGTGCGGTAAAGCCTACAAACGTTCGTCCAACTTTGAGTGCTGTAGAAACATCTCACTCGCATGCTTCTTCTGACGATGAGCCTCCTACTCCGCCAGTGCCAACGGGGCGCCCATCACTCACGCGAGTGAAGTGAAGAATCAGAGAAAAATAAGTTACAATACTGCCTGCGCCGCTTTAGCTCAGTTGGTAGAGCACCCGCCTTGTAAGCGGTAGGTCGTCAGTTCGAATCCGACAAGCGGCACCATCTAAAACCCGTTATGCCTTTGGCCTAGCGGGTTTTTCTTTTAGCGATTCGACGTCACTTTCACGCGGATGGTTTGCACATCCCAGCCCTGGGTGCGCAGATGTGCGCACAGGGCGGGCAGGCTTTGGCGCAGTTTGGCGGCCACCGCACTGTTGGGAACCAGCAAGCACCACGTGTCGCCTTCCACGCCGCCCGATTGGATGAGGCTGCGCAGTGACACCGGTAGCAACGGCGCAATGGCTTTGAGTCGGTTCTGCGTATCTCGGGCCATGGCCGACAGATGGGCCAGCGTGGGGGCGGCATCCACCACTTGCTCCACCGTTTGTGACCGACCGCGCACCTTGGTGCTGGATTTGGGTGGCGCGTTGTAGCCCAGCGCGCGGTAAGCCGCAAGCGTGTCTGGATGGGGCGTGGAACGTGTGGCCATGGCGCAATTATCCGACGTCAGCCGGTTAAAATTAGCAGCTTCTATCCAGCCTTTTACAAAGGATTTTGTGCCCCTTGTTTTTTGATGAAGCAAGGACGCGCAGTGCTCGCATGGCTCTTAATTTTTTGACACAACTTTTTGGTAGCCGCAATGAGCGACTACTCAAGCAATATCGCAAAACCGTCGCACAGATCAATGCGTTAGAGCCCTCCTTAGAGAGGCTCTCCGATGACGAGCTTCGTGCGAAAACTGAGGTGTTCAAAGCGCGCCTGTCGCAAGGCGAAACCTTGGATGCGTTGTTGCCCGAAGCCTATGCCGTGGTGCGCGAAGCGTCCAAGCGTGTCATGAAGATGCGCCACTTTGATGTGCAGTTGTTGGGCGGCATCGCTTTGCACCAAGGCAAGATTTCTGAGATGCGCACAGGTGAAGGTAAAACCCTGACCGCCACCTTGCCGGTGTACCTGAATGCGTTGACAGGCGAGGGTGTGCACGTGGTCACGGTGAACGACTACTTGGCCAGCCGCGACGCGCAGTGGATGGCACGCTTGTACAACTGGTTGGGTTTGTCGGTGGGCATCAACTTGCCACAAATGCCGCGTCAAGAAAAACAAGCCGCGTACCGTGCTGACATCACGTACGGCACCAACAATGAATACGGCTTCGATTACTTGCGCGACAACATGGTCTATGAAGCCACTGATCGGGTGCAGCGCAAACTGAATTACGCCATCGTGGACGAGGTGGATTCGATCCTGATCGACGAGGCACGTACGCCGCTCATCATCAGCGGCCAAGCCGAAGACCACACGGCCCAGTACGTGGCGATCAACCGCATCGTGCCCTTGCTGACGCGCCAAATTGGTGAAGAAGATCCACGCACGGGTGAAGGCATCATCACCCCCGGTGATTTCACGGTGGACGAGAAATCGCATCAAGTGTTCATGACCGAACAGGGGCATGAAAACGCCGAGCGCATTTTGACTGCGAATGGGTTGCTGCCAGAAGGCGCGTCGTTGTACGACCCTGCCAACATCAGCTTGATGCATCACCTCTACGCAGCTTTGCGTGCCAATCATTTGTATCACCGAGACCAACACTACGTGGTGCAAAACGGTGAGATCACCATCGTCGACGAATTCACAGGACGTTTGATGTCCGGTCGCCGTTGGAGCGACGGCTTGCACCAAGCGGTGGAGGCCAAAGAGGGTGTGGAGATTCAAGCCGAGAACCAAACGCTGGCATCCATCACATTCCAAAACTACTTCCGCTTGTACAAAAAACTCGGCGGCATGACAGGCACAGCCGATACCGAAGCCTATGAGTTTCAAGAAATTTACGGTCTTGAAACGGTGGTCATTCCACCCAATCGCGTCAGCCGCCGTGACGACCAGTTGGACCGTGTTTACAAAACCACGGCTGAAAAATACAAAGCAGCCATCGATGACATTCGCGAATGCTACGAACGCGGTCAACCTGTCTTGGTGGGCACCACTTCGATTGAAAATTCTGAGCTGATTGCCCAGATGTTGGAGAGTGCCAAGTTGCCGCACCAAGTGCTCAACGCCAAGCAGCACGCGCGTGAAGCCGACATCATTGCCCAGGCCGGGCGCGCCAAGATGATCACCATTGCGACCAACATGGCCGGCCGTGGCACAGACATTGTGTTGGGGGGTAACGTTGAAAAGGCCATTGCCGAGGTTGAAGTCAATGAGGCCTTGGATGCTGCCGAAAAACAAAAACAAATCGACGCGCTGCGCGTGCAGTGGACCAAGGACCACGAGTATGTGAAGTCGCTGGGCGGTTTGCGCATCATCGCCACCGAGCGCCACGAGTCGCGCCGCATTGACAACCAATTGCGTGGTCGTTCGGGGCGCCAGGGTGATCCTGGCTCGTCTCGTTTTTATCTGAGCTTGGACGATTCACTCATGCGGATTTTTGCGGGTGAGCGCGTCAAGGCCATCATGGATCGCCTGAAGATGCCCGAAGGTGAGGCCATCGAGGCTGGCATCGTTACGCGCAGCATTGAAAGTGCGCAACGCAAAGTTGAAGCGCGCAACTTTGACATTCGCAAGCAGTTGCTGGAGTACGACGATGTGTCCAACGACCAGCGTCGTGTGATTTACCAGCAACGCAACGACATCTTGGATGCCACGGATTTGACGGCCCAAATTGCCAGCTTGCGCGAGGGCAGCTTCGCCGATTTGGTGCGTCACTACGTGCCAGAGGAATCCGTGGAAGAGCAATGGGACATCGCTGGCTTGCAACGTGCGTTGTTGCAAGAGTGGTTGATTGAGCTGCCTTTGCAAGAGACAGTGCAGCAAGCTTCAGCCATCACTGACGAAGAAATTTTGCAACAAGTGATCGATGCCGCACATGCCGCTTTCCAAGCCAAGTTGGATCGCGTGGGTATTGAGCAATTCACTCCCTTTATGCGTGTGGTGTTGCTGCAAAACATTGACAGCCATTGGCGCGAGCACTTGGCTGCGCTGGACTACTTGCGACAAGGCATTCACTTGCGCGGGTATGCACAAAAACAACCCAAACAGGAATACAAACGCGAGGCATTTGAGTTGTTCGGCCAGCTGTTGGATTTGGTCAAAAACGAAGTCACCCGTGTGTTGATGACTGTGAAGATTGAATCGAACGAACAAATCGAAGAGGCTGCGAGCGCCATGGAAGACCGTGCAGAAAATCTGCACAACGTGACCTACAGCGCGCCTGATGAGTCAGGCCAGGCGGTCAGCACCGTGGATGCGCAAACGGTTGCCCCCACCATGCCCCCTGTGGGACGCAACGAACCTTGCCCTTGTGGCAGCGGTAAAAAATTCAAGTTTTGTCACGGCAAGTTGGCCTAAGTTTTATGTCCGTTCATCTGAATCCCCCCAACCCTGCAGACTTGCACGCCATTCCTGGCGTGCGCATTGGTGTCACGCAAGCTGGTATTCGCAAAGCCGATCGCAAAGATTTGACGGTGGTGCTGATTGACGAAGGCGCTTCGGTGAGTGGTGTCTTCACGCAGAACCGCTTCTGTGCAGCCCCTGTGCAAGTGTGTCGCGAGCATTTGAATGCCGGGCAAGGCATTCGTGCCATGGTGGTCAACACCGGCAATGCCAATGCAGGCACGGGTGAAGAGGGCTTGAAGCGCGCGCGCGAAACTTGCGTGGCCTTGGCGCAAGCCTTGAACATTCACCCGAACCAGGTGTTGCCGTTTTCCACTGGCGTGATCATGGAGCCCTTGCCACATGACCGCATCATGGCCGGTTTGCCAGCGGCCATTGCGGCAGCGGGGCACGCTGGCTCAGCGCAGCAATGGGCAGATGCCGCTGAAGGCATCATGACCACCGACACCGTGCCCAAAGCGGCTAGCACGCAAGTGCAGATTGCCGGAGCGTCCGTCAGCGTCACGGGCATCAGCAAAGGTGCCGGCATGATTCGCCCGAACATGGCCACCATGTTGGGTTATGTGGCTACCGACGCGTGCGTGGCCCCTGTGTTGATGAAAGAGTTGTCGTTGGCGCTGGCCGAAGGCTCTTTCAACCGCATCACCGTCGATGGTGACACCTCGACCAACGACTCCTTCGTGGTGATTGCTACCAACAAAGCCCAACACGCGCCGATCACCAGTTTGCAAAGCGCAGAAGGCCAAGCGTTGTTGCAAGCCATGTTGACGGTGGCGCGCCAATTGGCACAAGCCATCGTGCGCGACGGTGAAGGTGCGACCAAGTTCATCACCATCCGCGTCGAAGGGGGGCATGACAGTGCCGAGTGCCGTCAAGTGGCGTATGCCATCGCCCACTCACCCTTGGTGAAAACGGCCTTCTTTGCCAGTGACCCCAACTTGGGACGTATCTTGGCGGCTGTGGGGTATGCAGGCATCACCGATCTGGATCAGACCGGTATCGATTTGTATTTGGACGATGTGCATGTGGCCATCCATGGCGGCCGTCATCCCGATTACCGCGAAGAAGATGGACAACGTGTGATGCAGCAATCCGAGATCACGGTACGCGTGGTGTTGGGGCGCGGCAAGGCCAGCGACACCGTGTGGACCTGCGACTTGAGTCACGACTACGTCAGCATCAACGCTGACTACCGCAGCTGATGAGCGACGCGATTCACCCCCTCGAACGCTTGGTGCAACGCGCTGAGGCGTTGATGGCGCGCATCGAGCTGGTGTTGCCTCAGCCGTTGAGTGAGCCCGATTGGACAGCCAGTGTGGCGTTTCGTTATCGCAAACGTCAAACAGGACGAGGCGGCCTCGAGCCCGTTCGCCATGTGGCCCAGTTGGCTTTGTCGGATTTGCAAGAGATCGATGGTCAAAAAGAAAAAATCCAACGCAACACCGAGCAGTTTGTCAAAGGTCTGCCGGCCAACAACGTGCTGCTCACGGGCGCGCGTGGCACGGGTAAGTCGTCACTCATCAAAGCTTGTTTGAGTGCGTACAGTCCGCAAGGCTTGCGTTTGATCGAGGTCGACAAAGACGACCTGACCGATTTGCCCGACATCATTGAACTGGTGTCTGAGCGCCCTGAAAAATTCATGATCTTCTGTGATGACTTGAGCTTTGAAGACGGCGAGCCAGGCTACAAAGCACTCAAGTCCATCTTGGATGGCTCCATCGCGGCCGCCACGCCGAATGTGTTGATTTACGCCACCAGCAACCGTCGTCACCTGTTGCCGGAGTACATGAAAGAGAACCTTACCTACACGCACACCGACGATGGCGAAGTACATCCGGGCGAAGGGGTGGAAGAAAAAATTTCTTTGTCAGAGCGTTTCGGTTTGTGGGTGAGTTTTTACCCGTTTAGCCAAGACGAGTACCTGACCATCGCTGCACAGTGGTTGTCGTCCTTTGGCGTCACGCCGGCTGCGATTGAGGTGGCCAAGCCAGAAGCCTTGGTGTGGGCCTTGGAGCGCGGTTCGCGCAGTGGCCGTGTGGCCTACCAGTTTGCACGCGATTACGCGGGCAAGCATGCGGCTTAAAGCGACCGAGGCGTCATGACCGAAGCGCTGGTTCGCGTGGTGGATGCGGATCAACCGCGTTCTGCCGATCGTGGTTTGGTGCAAGTCGCCGTTGGCGTGTTGCTGCGCGAAGACGGCGCGTTTTTACTGACGAGCCGACCAGAAGGCAAGGTTTACGCAGGCTATTGGGAATTTCCTGGCGGCAAATTAGAAGCAGGTGAAACCGTTGCGCAAGCCTTGCGCCGTGAACTGCAAGAAGAAATTGGACTCACGATTGAGAACTGCGCGTTGTGGAAAACAGAGCGCATTGATTACCCACATGCCTTGGTGCAATTGAACTTTTGCAAAGTCACCCAATGGTCGGGCACTTTGCAAATGTTGGAGTCTCAAACGTTTGCGTGGCAGCAATTGCCTGTGGCGGTCCAACCCGTGTTGCCAGGCACGGTGCCGGTGCTGGCGTGGTTGGCGCAAGAGCGCAGCTTCATGGGCGAGACCCACGGGGCAAGTTGAAGACCCGCTGCCTTTACTGCAAAGGTGTGTTTTCGAAGTCGGCGTCGTCTTGCGGCGTTTGATCCGGTAGACGATGGTCTTCGTTGGCCCACGCACCTAGATCAATGTTGCGACAGCGCTCACCACAAAAGGGACGAAACAGGTTGGCGGGTTCATAACGACTTGGACCACCGCATTGGGGGCACGCCACGATGCGAACCGCCGTGTTTCGCATGGCTTAGACGCAGAGAGCCATTTCAAAAGGCGCGTCGTCGGTGCTGTGCTGCAAACGTCCATCGCCGTCTTGGCGCATCATGCGCACCCAAATCATCAAACGGTTGCCGCTGATTTCAGGGATCACGCCCAGCGCCGGATCAATTGCAACGCGCATGAGTTGGAACTTGCCTTGCGCCAACGATTGCTGAAACTGCCCGCCCATCGCCAACATGCGTTGGGTGGTGCCTGTGTCACGCATGAGCGAGAGCAACAGGTTCATCGAGTCTTTCATCGGCTGAAACACTTCGAACCACCGCAAGATGTCGGCGCGGCGTACCTCTGGGCTTTGTTGTTGCCAAGCGTGGTAGGCGGGTAAGTCAAAGCAGCAGGTGCCACCCGGAATCGCCACGCGGTTGCGCAGCCCAGAGAGCCATTCGTTTTCGGTGATGGTTTGACCAATCTTGCCCACAGTGCTGTTGAGGCCCCCGTAGCAATGTTCAATTTGGTCCAGCAACTGTTGCAGCGCTGTTTCGGAAACCGAAGGGTTGCCACGCAGCGAGGTGAACTGCTGTTTGTGACGTTCCAAGTCTTTCAACACATCCGATTTCAAATCGGTGCGGCCACCGGCTTCGACCAACTCAAACAAAGTGGTGAGCGCAAAGTGGTTGTCGACGGGATGATCGCGTGACGTGAGCTCTTCAAAACGCTGGAACAAATGCTCCAAACGCAGGTAAGTGCGCACACGTTCATTGAAGGGATGTTCGTACAGAATCACGCGAAAAAACGAGTCAAAAGTTGGGCTTTAGTAAGTGGCGTGATCATACCCTTTCAGAAGAGGGGTTTTTGTCCTCTAAAGCCAGGGGGAAAGAGGCAAAGCTTCCACCTGCTGACGCAACCCGTCTGTGGAAATGCCATCGTTGTAAATCACCCAATCGGCGGCCTTCAAACGCGTGGGTCGCGTGGCCTGTGCTGCGATGATGGCGGTCACCGTGTCGCGCGTCAGTTGGCTACGCGTCATGACCCGTTGAATTTGCGTTTCTGCCAAGCAATCCACCACCAACACGCGGTCAACTTGGGTGCGCCAGCGTCCCGATTCAACCAGTAGCGGTACGTCAAACACCAGCACGTGTGCGCCGGCAGCCGTGGCTCGGTCGACTTGTCGCTGTGTTTCTTGTGCCACCAAGGGGTGAATGATGGCTTCCAGTGTTTGCTTGGCCGTTGCATGGGCAAACACATGGGCGCGCATGCGTTCGCGATCAAGGGCGCCATGGGCATCGACAAAGTCGGGGCCAAAGGTGCGCGCAATGGCAGGCATGGCGGCACCTTGCGGGGCGGTCACGCTGCGGGCGATGGCATCGGCGTCAATCACGGTGGCGCCTCGGTCTTGGAGCATGTGCCCGACCGTGCTTTTGCCGCTGCCGATGCCGCCGGTTAAACCCAAGCGAAGTGG
>JBFYKC010000102.1:0-4071 GCA_041311135.1 Comamonadaceae bacterium
CTATGCGTTGAACCATGTGGCCACCACGGCCACGCGCGCGGGTGACCACTGGGTTTTGAACGGTGTGAAAGGCTTGGTGAGTTTGGGTGAGCAGGCCGATTGGTTGTTGGTGTCTGCACGCACCTCAGGTGCGGCCGACAGTGAAGCAGGCATTAGCTTGTTTCTCGTGCCAGGCCAAGCAGCGGGCATCACACGTCGCTCGTTCAACCGCATCGACGGAGGCCGCGCGTCTGAGCTGGTGTTTGACCAAGTTCAAGTCGCGGCTGACACCTTGCTGGGGCAAGAAGGGGCGGGCCATGCCGTGCTCGAACGTGTGCGTGGCTTCGCCTTGTTGGCCTTGTGCGCGGAGGCGGTGGGCGTGATGGATGTGGCAAAGGACCACACCTTGGAATACCTGCGAACACGCAAACAGTTCGGGGCACCGATTGGCAGCTTTCAAGCATTGCAGCACCGCATGGTGGATGTGTTGCTGGAAGTGGAGCAAGCGCGCTCGGCCGTCATCAATGCGGCGGCGGCAGTTGATTCCGAGGATCGCGTGGCGCGCGAGAAAGCTTTGTCTGCGGCCAAGTACAGCATTGGACGCATCGGCACCTTGGTGGCCGAGGAGAGTATTCAGTTGCATGGCGGCATTGGCATGACCTGGGAATTACCCCTGTCCCACTATGCCAAGCGTTTGGTGATGATTGACCATGAGTTTGGTGACGAGGACCATCACTTGGCTCGTTTCATCGCGTTGAGCCAAACCCACTGAGTCGAAAGGCGTTCATGTCGCAAATTTTGCTAACCCGTCGCGAAGGCGCTGTGTTGGTTTTGTCCAATAACAATGTGGCCGCACGCAACGCGTTGAGCTTTGAGTTCTACACCGCCGTGACCCAGGCTTTGCAAGAAGCCGCCCAAGACCCGTCGGTCGGTGCCATTGTGCTGACGGGGGAAGGCGGCCACTTTTGTTCGGGCGGCGACTTGCGTCAATTGGTCAAGCGTCGTGAACTGCCGGTGGCGGAACGTCGTGCGCGGCTCGAGGGCCTGCACGATTTGATTCGCACGGTGCGTGACTGTCCCAAGCCCGTGATTGCCGCGGTCGAAGGTGCGGCTGCGGGCGCTGGCCTGTCGCTGGCCATGGCTTGCGACATGTTGGTGGCGGCCCAAGATGCCATGTTCACTGTGGCCTATGTGAAGGTGGGGCTGACACCAGATGGCGGTGCCACCGCATTTCTGGCTGAATTTGTGTCTCGCCAAGTGCTGACCGAACTGTGTTTGACGGGCACCCCTCTCAGTGGCGAACGCATGCATGCACTGGGGGCGGTCAATCGTTTGGTCGAGCCGGGCTGCGCGCTGGAAGCAGCGATGGCACTGGCGGCTGATATCTCAAACGGACCGCCGGACGCGATGGGGCGTATCAAACATTTGTGCCGTTTGGCCATGCGTCATTCGTTGAATGACCAACTCGAGCTGGAAGCGCAATTCATGGTGGAGGCCATGGCCAGCGATGAATCGTTGGAAGGCATCAACGCCTTTTTGAACAAGCGGCCTCCCAACTACACCTCACTTCGTAAGGTCAACGCATGAGTACGTCTACTTCGCATCCGGAACAGGACCTGCCGCTGGCGGGAGTCCGTGTCTTGGATCTTTCCCGTGTCTTTGCGGGCCCCATGTGCGCCATGGTTTTGGGCGATTTGGGGGCCGAGGTGATCAAGGTGGAGCACCCCGGGCGCGGCGACGACACGCGCGATTGGGGCATGCGCATTGGCAAGACCGAGACCACCTACTACAACAGCATGAACCGTAACAAGCGGTCCATCACGGTAGATCTTCAGTCGCCCGAGGGCTTGAAGATCATCCAGAACTTGGTGCCTCAGTTCGATGTGGTGATTCACAACTTCAAAACCGGGGGCGCTGAAAAATTGGGCGTCGGTTACGAACAGCTGAAAGCGTTCAAGCCCGACCTGATTTATTGCGCCGTGGCTGGCTATGACAGCAGTGGCCCCGAGGCCAAGCGCCCCGGGTATGACTTGGTGATCCAAGCCGAAGCCGGCCTGATGGCACTCAATGGCGATGCGAACATGCCGCCCTTGAAGTTCGGTGTGGCCGTGGTCGATTTGATGACGGGCATGTATTCCGCCCAAGCCATTCTGGCGGCGTTGTTGCGTCGTGAACGTCGCGGTGTGGGGCAGCTCATCGAGATGGCGCTGTACGACTGCGGCTTGTCGGTGTCGGGCTATTACGGTTTAGACGCCTTGCAACTCGGGCATGACCCGGAGCGCTATGGCAACGCGCATCCGTCCATCGTGCCCTACGGCATGTATGAAGCCGCAGACGGCCCGTTGATCATTGCGGTGGGCAACAACGCACAGTTCGACAAGTTTTGTCGTCTCGTGGTCATGCGCCCGGATATTGTGGAGAACCCGCTGTTTGCCACCAATGTTGAGCGCGCTAAAAACCGCAAAGCCTTGGGCCCCTTGCTCAAAGCATTGATTCAAACCTTTCCGCGCGAACTGTTGCTTGAGCGTTTGACGGCGGCTGGCATTCCGTGTGGCAAGGTCGCGGGCTTGCATGAGGCCTTGACGAGTGAACGCACACGCCGAGGCCAGATGGTGCAAAACATGCCCCATCCCGAGGTGGGCACCACGCCGGTGTTTGCGCCGCCTTACCGCCTGGACGGGCAACGTGTGCCGATACGCCGCGCACCTCCCACCTTAGGGGAGGGAACGCGTGCTGTGTTGCAAGAACTCTTGGCGATGAGCGACAGCCAACTGGAAGCGTTGCAGGTGGCCGGTGTGCTGACACTGCCGAAGAACTAATCAACCCAATTTTTGGAGATGTCTATGTTTGTGAAACACGCAATGGGTTTTATGTGGCGATGGATTTGGGTGAGCTTTGCGTTGGTTCTTTCCGTGAGCGGTGTTCAGGCACAGCAGGTGAATTGGCCTGATAAAGCGATCAAGTTGGTGGTGCCTTTCCCTGCGGGGGGGCCGACGGACACAGCCTCACGCATCGTGGGCCAGCGACTGGCGGAACGCCTCAAACAAGCGGTGGTGGTTGAAAACCGAGCCGGTGCTTCTGGCGCGATTGCTGCAGCACAAGTTGCCAAAGGCGCAGCAGATGGCAACACCTTGATGATGCTGGCAACCCCCACCATGTTGGCGCCGCACTTCAACAAAGCGGCAGGCTATGACACCACCAAAGACTTCACGCCTGTGGCCACGGTGTATGACTTGCCCATCGTCATCGTGGTGAACACCACCTTGCTGCCAGATGTCACCGACTTGGCCAAGCTCATTGCGCATGCCAAGGCGCAAGCCAAACCCATGAACTACACCAGCTCAGGGGTTGGCAGTTTTGGTCATCTCAGCATGGAGTTGCTTCAGCAATTGGCGGGGTTTGAAATGCAACACGTGCCCTACAAAGGGGGCGTGCCTGCCATCACCGACACGATTGGCGGGGTGGTGCCTGTCATGTACTCCGACCTGGTGGCTGCGTTGCCGCACATCAAGTCGGGTAAGTTGCGTGCGATTGCGATTGGGTCACCCCAGCGCGTGAGCATGGTGCCGGATGTGAAGACAATTTCTGAGCAAGGCATCAAAGGCTATGACGCTGTGTCGTGGGGTGGTTTGCTGGTGGTTAAGGGAACCCCCAAGGCGATCGTGGACCGCTTGGCCACCGAGGTGCAAGACATCTTGGCCGAGAAAGACATTCAAGACCGGTTGCGCGATGCCGGGTGCATCGCCAACTTTCAAGGCCCCTCACAAATGGGACAACGTGTTCAGAGTGACTACGCCAAATGGGGTCGGGTGATTCGGGATCGAAGCGTGACCAACGATTAAAAACAAACAGGAGACAACCATGATGACTAACAAATCACGCCGCCAAGTGCTGGCCCATGCCGCGATCGCTGTGATGGCTTTGTGCGCAGGCACGTCGGCACTCGCACAAGCGTATCCAGCCAAGCCCATCAAATTGATCGTGCCCTATGCACCCGGGGGTGCCACCGACATCATTGCACGCACTTTGGCAGAAAAACTGTCTGACCGTTTGGGGCAACCGGTGTTGATCGACAACCGAGCCGGTGCGGGC
>JBFYKC010000043.1:0-16263 GCA_041311135.1 Comamonadaceae bacterium
TGCCGTTTGGATAGGTGCCGTACTGGCCAAAAGACAAGCACGCGCCTTCAATCAGCCACTCAGCAGCGAAAACAACGGCGGACTTCCCCCTGTGAACGTCTTTGACTACGGCGACATGCGCTTCTTGCACTTGGGCAGTCCGGCGGTGCAAGGCTCCATGAAAATCAGCAAACCATTTGAAATTCACCTCGACTATGTGCAACGCATGATGGCTGGGTTGCTGCTAACCGACCTGGACCACGTGCACCACTTGCGCGCCATGCAGTTGGGATTGGGCGCTGCGTCGTTGACCAAGTTTTGCCACACCCAACTTGGCATGCATACCACCGCCATTGAGCTCAACCCACAAGTGATTGCCACCTGCAGGCAGTCGTTCCACTTGCCCCCCAACTCTGACCGCTTACAGGTAGAGGTCAACGATGCTGCCGCTGCAGCCCGTGACGAGCAATGGCACGGAAAAATTGATCTGCTGCACGTCGACTTGTATGACCAAGACGCTGCGCGCCCGGTCATCGACACTGCAGACTTCTACAGTGATTGCCGCCACTTGCTCACCAGCAACGGTTGCATGACGGTGAACTTATTTGGGCACGACGCCAACGACGAGGACAGTCTGCAAAAAATCATCACAGCGTTTGGGGCTAACGCCGTCTGGGCCTTCAAACCCACCGCAGCAGGCAACAGCATCGTGATGGCATTTCGCACACCGCGCGTGTTCGCCCCAGACGCGCTGATGACGCAAGCTCGAGCCATTGAAGCGCGCTGGTCTTTGCCGGCCACCAAATGGCTCAAAGTCTTAGCGCCAGTCAAGCACTAGCCAGAACAGATCAGCGATTTTTCAGAGATGCCGTTGGCATCCAACGGAAAGAAGCCCGGCATATTCAGATCGTTCAAGTAACGATAGCTACTAAAGGCCATGGCCCATTCTTCAAACCGACGTCCGTTCACCGCATGTCGATTGAGGACAGAAATCGTGTCATGCCGAGGGTCTTTGAGCAACGATTGCCAAAGCCTCTCCACGGCATCCGGTGGCCCCTCTATGCACTGCGTGAACAGACCATCGGCGTACAACAAATGACCGGTGATGCCGAGGCTCGCATTCTTCTGTCGTGCTTGGTTCAGTAAGTTAAACAAGGCCAACGTACCGAGCGGCTCTGTGGCGCGCGAGGTGTACATCAGTCGTTCCAAGGCGGGGGTTGTCTCTGTGGTGGATGTCATCCCCGAAGAATGATCGACCTTGCTGACGCCAACTTGTCAAAAATAAAAATGTCTCAAAGCAAGGACAGTATCATTTGAAAAACATTTGATCTATGCCACGTTTCGCTGCCAACCTGAGCACGCTCTACAACGAGCACGAATTTTTAGACCGTTTTGCTGCTGCTGCGCAAGATGGTTTCAAAGCCGTTGAATTTTTGTTTCCCTACGCGTTTGACGCCAAAGAATTACGTCAACGCTTGGACGACAACGGTTTGCAACAGGTGTTGTTCAACGCGCCCCCAGGAGACTGGGATAGCAACGAACGCGGTCTGGCCTGCTTGCCCGGGCGTGAGCGTGAATTCCAAGAAGGCTTTCTCAAAGCCTTGGACTATGCAAACACCTTGAACTGCCCACGCATCCACGTGATGGCGGGACTGGTGCCCGCACATGCCGACCGCGTGGCGCTGGAGCACACCTATGTCAACAACATCGCATGGGCAGCCGAGCAAGCCAAGGCGGCTGGACGCGATGTGTTGATCGAGCCCATCAACACGCGCGACATACCCGGCTTCTTTTTGAATTTTCAAGACCAAGCCCACCGCATCGTCACACGCATCGGCGCACCTAACTTGAAAGTGCAGATGGACCTGTACCACTGCCAAATCATGGAAGGCGACGTGGCCAGCAAGATTCGCCAATACCTGCCCACTGGGCGCGTGGGGCACTTTCAAATTGCGGGCGTCCCCATGCGTCACGAACCCGATGTGGGTGAACTCCATCACCCCTACCTGTTCGACGTGATCGACGAAGTGTCTGCAGCCTGCGGCTGGGAAGGCTGGATCGGCTGCGAATACCGGCCTGCCCGAGGCGCGGTGGCCAACGGCACACGCGATGGCTTAGACTGGTTGCGACAACGCGACTGACGGCTTAACTCACCACGCCCAAGTGCCAAGGCACAAACTCGTGGTCACCCAAGCCTAGCAGTTCACTCTTGGTGGGGTCACCAGACGCGTGCTTGAGGATGTCTTCAAAAATGCGTTGTCCCATGTCTTGCACCGACGCTTCGCCATCCAAGATCAAGCCGCAGTTGATGTCCATGTCCTCTTCAAGGCGCGTGTACATGTCGGTGTTGCTTGCCAGTTTGATGGTCGGTGCAGGCCGGGAACCAAACATCGAACCACGCCCTGTGGTGAAGCAAATCAGATTCGCCCCACTCGCGATTTGTCCCGTCACCGCCACGGGGTCATACCCGGGCGAATCCATGAACACAAAGCCTTTGTGGGTGATGGGTTCGGCGTATTCGTAAAACGCTTGCATCGGCGTCGAGCCCGCCTTCATGGCAGAGCCGAGTGATTTTTCAAAGATGTTCGC
Source organism: Comamonadaceae bacterium (assembly GCA_041311135.1). Lineage (GTDB taxonomy): Bacteria > Pseudomonadota > Gammaproteobacteria > Burkholderiales > Burkholderiaceae_C > Limnohabitans. Next base: position 2,569 of record JBFYKC010000043.1, read on the forward strand.
CAAACCGCCTTGTTGGTTGCCATGGCCCACCACACCGTTGAACTGCACATTGGTGCCTTGTGTGTAGGTGCTCCACCAAGCCAATTTGTCGAGCAACTTTTGGCCCACCTCTGGGCTGATGGCGCGACGCGTGAGCATGTGCTCCACGCCATGAATTTCAGGCGTCTCCGACAAGATGGCCGTGCCACCGTGTTGCACCAAGATATCCATCGCCGCCCCCAGCGCGGGGTTGCAGGTGATGCCCGAAAAACCGTCTGAGCCACCGCACTCCAAGCCAATCGACAAATGGCTGGCCGGCACCGAGGTGCGCTTCACGGCATTGGCCGCCTCCAACATGCCCTCTACCGCGGCAATACCGGCGTTGATGGTGGCGCGCGTGCCCCCCACGTCTTGCATCACCAAGGTTTGCATCAGTTCGCTCGCTCGCAACGCTTGCGAGGTCACCAAATCGGCCACCTGGTTGCGCTCGCAACCCAACCCCACTATCAAGGCGCCCGCCAAATTGGGGTGACGCACATAGCCAGCGATGGTGCGACGCAACAAGTCAAAGTGCGGACTGGGCGACGCCATGCCACAACCCGTGGTTTGCGCAAATGCCACCACCCCATCGATGTTGGGATACGGCGTCAAACGCTCAGGCGTGAAATGTGCCGCAATTTTGTGAATCACCGTGGCCGAACAATTGACCGACGAAAAAAGCCCAATGAAGTTGCGTGTGCCCACACGGCCATCGGGCCTGACATAGCCCATGAAGCGCGCTTGCTGTGCTTCGGGCAACACCTGCACGGGTTTGACGTCCACACCAAACGCGGGCTCGTGATAAAAATCAGCCAACGCCAAGTTGTGTCCGTGCACATGTTCCCCCGCCGCAATGTCGCGCGTGGCCACACCAATCTCGGTGTTGTATTTCAAAACACGTTCGCCCTGCGCAATCGCGCGCGCAGCAATTTTGTGACCCGCAGGCACTTGCGCTTTTGTCTTGAGGTTCCAAGCGGCTACGGCCTCGCCCAAGCCGAGCGGCCGCTTGGCAATCAACACGTTGTCGTGGGCATGAAGTTGGATCAGCGGCATAAATTAGTTTTTCACCAACTCTTTGAGTTTCAGTTTGTCAATCAACAGCGTCTCTTTTTTGTAGACCTGCGCCACGTAGTTTTCATAATCGGGCCCATCCAGATACAACACGGGCGCGTCAATTTTGTCGCACGCTTGCTTGAACTCGGCGCTTGCCACCGCCACGCGAAAGGCTTGGCGCAAGCGTGCCGACACGGCCACGTCTAGACCTTTGGGCGCACCAATGCCGTTGGGTGCATCCACCACCACGTTGAACCCGGCGTCTTTCAAGGTAGGGGTGTCTTTGAAACGGCTGGTGCGCTGCTCACCCCACGTGGCCAAGAGGTTCAACTTGCCCGCTTCCACATGGGGCGCCCAAGAAGAGGAATCCACCAACACATCCACGTGCCCCCCCAAGACAGCTTGCAACGCATCGGCGCCACCTTTGAAGGGGATGTGGTTGAACTTGATACCTGCCGCCATGGCGAACTCTTCCATGCCCACATGGGTGGCGCCTCCCACACCCGCGTGGGCATAGGTGATCTTGCCGGGGTTGGCACGGGCTTCGGCCACCAGCTCTTGCAAGTTTTTCCAACGGCTGCCTGCCAAGGTGGCCATGCCAAATGTTTGACCCGAGGTTCTGGCGATGTAAGACAAGTCTTTCAGCGGATCAATCGCCACCGAGCCCAGCTGAGAAAACCGTGTGACCGAAATTGGAATTTGGCCAATCGTGTAGCCATCGGGCTTGGCAGAGGCCAATGCCTTCAAACCAATCATGCCGGACGCCCCGACTTTGTTTTCCACCACGATCGACTGGCCCAGCTCTTTGCCTGCGGCGGCACACAAAGCGCGCATGGTTTGATCTGCAGTTCCCCCCGCAGGCCAAGGGCAAATGAACGTGAGCGGTTTTTCTGGAAAAGCCGCAGCCATGCTTGGCAATGCACACACCAAGGGGCTGGCAGCCACAGCCAACATTTTTTGACCGAACAAACGACGTGAGTGACGCATGGGTATGTCTCCTTTTTTGTGCCGCCATTCTTTCCGTTCTCTTCATAACTATCTAATGAATTTTTGTACTACATTCATAACCAAAAAAGAAAGTATCAATTTTTCATGAACAGCATCGACCGGGTATTACGCTCGAACCTAAAGCTCAAGCATTTGCAGTTGTTGGTTGCGCTCGACCAACTGCGTCACTTGGGCAAAACTGCCAAATTTTTGGCCATCACCCAACCGGCTGTGTCTAAAACTTTGGCCGAGATTGAGCGCTTGTTTGACCTCACGTTGTTCAAACGTTCCACACGTGGCACCGAACCCACCGCCTACGGTGAAAGCGTGGTACGGTTTGCCAAAAGTGTGCTGAGTGAATTTGAGCGCACCAAAGAAGACCTCGAAGCCACAGCCACCGGTGCTTCTGGCAAAACCAATGTCGGCGCCATGGTGGTGGCCATGCCCACGTTGCTGAGTCCCGCCATTCAACGGCTCAAACAAACATCCGAAAAAACGCGTGTCATGGTGGAAGAAGGCGACCTCACGCGCTTGCTGCCCCGCTTGCGCCGCGGCGAACTGGATCTGCTGGTGGGTCGCTTAGAACCTGGCTACGCCGCACCCGACTTACACACCGAAGCGCTGTACCGAGACCCCATGTGTTTGGTGGTGCAACGTGACCACGCGCTGTCCAAAAAAAGAAAAGTGGCGTGGTCAGAACTGACGCAGTGGCCTTGGGTATTGCCACCGCCGTGGGCTTCTTCGCGAACCAAGCTGGTTCAAATTTTTCACCAACATGGTCTGAAACCACCCACCAACTTGGTAGAGAGTGCCTCGTTCTTAGCCATCTTGAATGCGGTGACCGAGCAGCAAGCCATCGGCTTTGTGGCCCAAGAAGTCGGGCTGCATTTTGCAAAAAAAGGACTGTTCAACATACTCCCCACGCCGCTTGACATGGACTTGCCCCCGATCGGCTTGATCACACTGCGTGGACAAGAGCCCTCGCAGGCCACACAACAGCTCATGGCTCATTTACGACATGTGGCGAAATTCAAAGAGACTTGACAATCCACATAACGCCGCAGTTTTATAAAGTACCCTTCAGAAATGCGTCAGTCCATTTTTTTAAGAATTTGTGCCGGTAGCCTCTGGGCTTTTACTGCTGCAAGCACCTTCGCCACCACACAGACCGACGAGCGCCTGCTCAACTGCGAAGTCACCTACGCCGGACAAACCCAAAACATCGTGGTGGCGCCCACACAAGACCCTTACCCACACGCATCGGTCCGCATTCGCAACCGCTTTCGCTTCAAAGCGGTGATGGTGCAAGGCGCGGATGTCACGCCACGCATTGGCATCTACGTTTACCTGGAAACGCCACAACAGCCCATGTTGATTCAACACGTGTTGCTCGAACCACCCTACCCAGAACCATCCCAACATCCGCGTGTGGACTTGCTGGGCGAGCAACGCTTGTATGCCGGCCCATTGGAACGAGAGCTGATCTACCGCTGCTTTCTTGAACAGGCCACTCCATGAAACGACTTTGCACAGGACTCGCCTTGGCGTGCATGGCGTTCACCACCCTGGCGCAAACCGGCAGCGCGCCACCTCGCAACCAGGTGCGACTGATTTTTGCTGGCGACACCACGCTGGACAGCAGTCCGGGGGAATGGATTCGACAAGGGCATGACCCACTGCACAGTTTCAGCCAACTCTTTGCGCAAGCCGATGTGCGGCTGCTGAACTTGGAATGCGTGGTGGCCACCACCGGAGAAGCCTTGCCTAAAAACTACACCTTTCGGGCCCACCCGCGGGTGCTACACACCTTGAAACGCCATGTCGATGGCGTCACCCTGGCCAACAACCATTCGGGGGATTACGGACGGCAAGCCTTTGCTGAAATGCTGGGGCTGTTGTCTGCCCACCAACTCGCACAAGCAGGGGGTGGCATGAACCTGAGTGAAGCACACACACCGTGGATAGTTGAACGCAACGGTTTGCGCATTGCCATCTTGAGCTACAGCGAATTCATGCCGCGCAGCTACGAAGCCGACAGCGATGCACCTGGCATTGCCTGGAGCGAAGACGCCCAAGTGATCGACGACATCCGCAACGCCCGCCGCGTGCACCGCGCCGACATCGTGCTGCCTGTGATGCACTGGGGCTGGGAGAACGAACCCACGGCCAACCCGCGGCAACGGCAATTCGCCAAAAAGATGATCGATGCAGGGGCCGATGCCATCCTCGGCGGCCACCCCCATGTGACGCAGGACATTGAGATCTACAAAGGCAAACCCATTGTTTACAGCGTCGGCAACTTCATCATGAAAGAAACCGACAACCCACAGCAGCGCCAAGGCTGGGTGCTGCGCTTGGACATCAGCGCCGCAGGCGTGCAGGGGTTTGACACCCACGTGGCGCGCCTCAACACCCAAGGCATTCCCACCTACGACCTCCGCACGCCAAGCCCGTGTTGGCGTCAATCGGAAATCAACCATCGAATGTGCATAGCGGGCTCAATACCGTGACTGATCATCAGGGATAACCCGTCATCTAGTTTGTATACACTCGCCATTCCTTCAATTTGACAACAGGACAGATCGTGAACAAAACCGAATTGATCGCACACATCGCAGACCACTCAGACATCTCTAAAGCTGCAGCAACACGCGCACTCGACTCCATGATTGACGCCGTCAAAAAGACGCTCAAAAAAGGTGGCACCGTGACCTTGGTGGGTTTCGGTACTTTTGCCGTTGGCAAGCGTGCTGCACGCACAGGCCGCAACCCACGCACAGGCGCAGCGATCAAAATCAAAGCAGCCAAGGTGCCTAAGTTCCGCCCAGGCAAGACTTTGAAAGATCACCTCAACTGAGCCCCTCAGTTGTGACACCGACGAAGCCCGCCTCGTGCGGGCTTTTTCATCACAAGGCCTGATATGAAACGCTTACTCGCAGCCCTCCTCCTCACCTGGCTCAGCCTCAGTGCGGTCCACGCACAGCGCATGTATGACGGCAGTGGCCGGCAAATTGGCCGTGTGGATGGCGAGCGTTACTACGATGGCTCCGGCCATCAAATTGGGCGTGTCGATGGATCCCTCATTTACGACGGCTCAGGCCGACAACTGGGACGCATCGACGGCGACCGTGTGTACAACGCCTCGGGCAGCCAGATTGGGCGCATTGATGGTGAACGCCTCTATAGCGCCTCGGGTTCGCAAATGGGCCGTATCGATGGCGACAGAATTTACGATGGCTCCGGGCGCCAAATTGGACGCGCCGATGGTTTGAGGCGCATGCAAACCATCGTCTACTTTTATTTCTTCATGTGAGCCGCCCGCGCCCGTGCACGCAGGGAGGTTCTAGGGAACCGGCTCTAAAGCGAACGCCAAGCGTTGATTTCTGGCGCTGCGCCGATACCATCCCTTTATTGTTTTTAACTTTGAAGGAAATCTCCATGCAAAACCAAGTCAAACCACAAGTTGAAGCTTCTTTGAAAGCAGCTTTCGAGTTGGCCAACCTCTCTTTCTCTCAAGTCGAACGCTTGACCGAACTCAGCCTCGAGCAAGCCAAAGTCAGCGCCGAGTTGGCACAAGAGCAACTCGCTTCCGTGATGGACGTCAAAGACCCTGCCGCTGCTTTGGAGTTGTTGAAGTCACAACTGGAAACCTCTGCCAAAAGCTTGGCTGGCTTCGCTGCCACCGCTTACGAATTGACACAAGAATTCCAAGCTGAGTCTGCTGCGTTCGCCGAAGGTCACTTCGACCATGCACACGCCAACGCCAACAAGGCCTTGAACGAAACCCTGAAAAAAGCCCCCGAAGGTTCTGAAGCTGCTGTGAGCGCGGTCAAAGCTGCGGTGGACGCTGGCAACAAAGCCCTGGCTGAAGCCCGCAAGAACGCCAAGAAAACCGCTGAATTGGCCAAAGAAGGTTTGGCTGAATTGAAAAAGCATGCGCCTAAAGCGGCTGCCAAGCCTGCTGCACGCCGCAAAACACGCGGTTAATTCGCACGTTCCTTGCGAACTGATCAAGGCACCTTCGGGTGCCTTTTTTATGCCCGCGTGTCTATGAAGTGAAGGCCATCTGGCTGCGGCCCTCGCGCTGCCACATCTGCATGCGAAGGCTGCGCACCCATCCGTGTGGCATTGATCAGCTTGGCCTTGATGTCGCGCATCACTTGTTGCGCCAAGAAGAGGTTGCCTGCCTCTAAGAATTTAGACAGACGTACAAATAAAGGCTCTGCCGTGAGCGCACGGTCAAAGTTTGCCAATACTTTGAAAGCCAATTGGGCAGCATCCAAATTGCCGTGCGCCACCGCATCCAACAACGCTGAGATTTTCTGACGACGTTGATGTTGCCTGTCTTGAGGTGAACTGCTGTGCCCACCATAACTACCCGCATAGGCGTTCACACGCATCGTGTTTCCAGTGTCCATAGCCAGCTCCTTCCCGCGTAGGAAATCGACCACTCTGCAGCCCAGATGCATAATGCATGCCATTGAATAAGTGGCAAATCGTTGCCGGTGAAAAGATAGATCATGACCACCCCGCCGCATGACAAACCCGCCAAGCCTCTGAGTTGTGAGACTTGTTATTACGTCATGCCCTCGTACTCTTCAAGTACGGGTCTGCGCTGCGGTCTGAAGTATTTTCAAAGCTCGCCTTTCATGCGCAAGCTGCAACGCATGGATAGCCACCCCGAGGTCAAAAAGATCAATGCTTGTGAGTCATGGAAAGACCGACACGAGGCGTGACTCAGCGCTTGCTGTGATCGAGGTGTTTGGCACTTTCCAATTGCGCCCGAAACGCTTTGGGCGACACCCCCGCATCTTGTTTGAACACCCGCGTGAAGTACGCCGGATCGACATACCCTAAGCTGTAGGCGATGGTTGAAATACTCAGGTTGGTGTAGGCCAAATTGCGCCGCGCTTCGCGCATGATGCGGGCCTCAATCATGCGAATGGCCGAGCGTCCGGTTGCTGCACGGGCCAACCGGCTGAGGTGTGTGGGCGACACCGCCAGCGCCTTGGCGTAATCGCTGACCTGCCAGTGCTCCAGAAAATGAAGGTCAATCAAGTCCACAAATTTCTGTACCAAACCGGATTCTGCGGCGGCCACACGGTGTTGGCCAGATGCTGATATGCCCTCCCCCATTTGCCGCGAAATCCACCCCAACAGCACCGCACTCAACCCTCGCAACACCAAGGCCCGCGCTTTGGCATGGCCCGAGAACTCTTGCCAAATTTGTGCCACGGCCAAGGCCATCGATTTGTCCGTTTTCAGCACGCAGGCATGGCTCAAATCGCGTCGCACATCGCCCACGCGGTGGCACAAGTCGGCAATCAACTCATCGGCAAACGTGGTCACCCAGCCTTCTGTGCCAGGTTCAAAACGAAACGCATGCACATGGCCGGGCGGAATGTTGACCAGCGAGCCTGCGACCAGTGGGAACGTGGCATCGTCCAAACTCACCCTACCGCCGCCAGAGCGCACCAACAACACCTGGTGCAAACGCGCATGGCGGTGGGGTGCCAGTTCCCAATCGTGCAAAACGGATCGGTCGGCAATGGTTTCGCAATGCAGCACATCGGGCAAGTGTTTTGATTCGCCAAATAAACTGTAGGACTGAATCGCGGACGGTGTTTTCTGCATGTTCGAAATGTACAAGTATTTACCCGTTTCGGCCATGTATTCAGGCCCCCTAAACGCGTTATCGTTCGGGTCATAGGCAGCCACTGCGCACCCTCACACTTTTATGGAGACAACTATGAAAACACAAGTTTGCATTATTGGCGGCGGCCCCTCTGGCCTGATGCTGTCCCAACTGCTGCACCTCAAGGGCATTGAAACTGTGGTGCTTGAGCGCCAAACCCGCGAATATGTGCTGAGCCGTATCCGCGCTGGCGTGTTGGAACACGGTTTTGCTGCGTTGATGCGCGAAGCCCAATGCGGCGAACGCATGGACAAAGAAGGTGAGATCCATGACGGCTTCTTCATCGCCCACGGCGGCAAAATGAATCGGGTCGATTTGCACAAATACAGCGGCGGCAATTCGGTGATGGTGTACGGCCAAACCGAACTCACACGCGACCTGTACGAAGCCCGTGACCGCATGAAAGGCATCGTCATCCACAACGCCGAAGACGTGCTACCCCACGACCTCAAAAGCGACAAGCCCTACGTCACCTACACCCACAACGGAGAATCCAAACGCATCGATTGCGACTTTGTGATTGGTGCCGACGGCTTCCACGGCGTGAGTCGCAAGTCGATTCCCCAAGACGTGCTCAAAGAATACGAAAAGGTGTACCCCTTCGGTTGGCTGGGCGTGTTGTCGCGCACCAAGCCTGTGTCGCCTGAGTTGATTTATGCCAAGCACGAACGTGGCTTTGCCTTGTGCTCGTTGCGCTCACAGGTGTTGAGCCGTTACTACATCCAAGTGCCATTGACCGACAAGGTCGAAGACTGGTCGGATGAGCAATTCTGGGAAGAACTGAAACGCCGCTTGCCCAAAGAAGTGGCCGACAAACTGATCACTGGTGAGTCGATTGAAAAATCCATTGCGCCGCTGCGTTCGTTTGTGGCAGAGCCCATGCGTTATGGCAATTTGTTCTTGGCAGGAGACGCTGCGCACATCGTGCCACCCACCGGTGCACGTGGCCTCAACAGCGCCGCTTCTGACATTTACTACCTGTACCACGCCTTCATTGACCACTACAAGAATGGTGACAGCACTGGCTTGGACAAGTACTCCGAAAAAGCCTTGGCCCGCGTGTGGAAGGCTCAGCGCTTCTCGTGGTGGATGACCAGCATCTTGCACACCTTCCCCGCGTCCATTGAGTACGACCAAAAATTGCAAGAGGTTGATTTGGCGTATTTGTTCTCGTCAGAAGCTGCACAAAGCTCCTTGGCAGAAAACTACGTGGGTCTGCCCTTCTAAAGCCCGAGCAGACCGACCGGGTCACACGGTGAAGTACCGCCCTTTGCGGTGGTTCACCGCGATGACCGCGTTCAGCGCCAACGCCCCCAACATCGACACGATGACTTGGGGGGCTTCCAACACCCAAAAACCAATGGCCAAGATGGCGGTGTCAAACCCCATTTGAACCGCGCCTGCGCGCCAGTTGCGGTTTTTTTGCAAGTAAATGGCCAGAATGCTGATGCCGCCAAGGCTGGCACCGTGGCGAATCAAAATCAAAATGCCCGTGCCAGCCAACACACCGCCAGCCACGGCACCAAAAATGGAATCGATCTGCGCAATCGTGAACCATTGCGGAATCACCTCCACCCACAGCGACAGCAAACCCACGGACACAAACGTCTTTGCGGTGAACCACGGGCCCAAGGCTTTGTAGCCAAACACATAGAACGGCAGGTTGATGACAAACATCACCGTGCCATAACGCCAGCCGGTGGGGTAGTGAATCAGCAAGGCCAAGCCCGTGGTGCCTCCCGTGATCAGCTCCGACTGACGAAAAAACAAAATCGCAATGGCCACCAGCAGCGTGCCCGCCAACACCGCTTGCACATCCTCCATGAAGGAGTGTGAGGATTGCTGGTTGAATTGAAGTTCTTGGGTTGGTTGTTCCATGGGTGCTTCTCAGATCACCGATCTGAGCACTTGTGCGGTTTCAATGATGGAGGGTAACAATTTTCAGCTCCAGCTGGGCGCGCTCCTGCCCGTAAACTTGAACCATTCGCCCAACTCTCCATACTTTTTGAACGCCATGACACCCTCTATTCCCCGCCTCACCAGTCTGTCGCACGGCGGCGGCTGCGGCTGCAAGATCGCCCCTGGCGTGTTGAGCGAGATTCTGAAAAGCACCAGCGCCATGCCGATCCCACCGCAGTTGCTGGTCGGGATTGAAACAGCGGACGATGCCGCGGTCTACCTACTCAACGACGAGCAGGCGTTGATCGCGACCACCGATTTCTTCATGCCCATCGTCGATGACCCGTTTGACTTTGGGCGCATCGCCGCCACCAACGCCATCAGCGATGTGTACGCCATGGGTGGCACGCCCATCATGGCCTTGGCCTTGGTGGGCATGCCTGTCAGCGTGCTGCCGCCCGAGACGATTGGCAAAATTTTGGATGGCGGTCAAAGCATGTGCCGCGAAGCCGGCATTCCCATCGCGGGCGGCCACACCATTGATTCGGTCGAGCCCATTTACGGTTTGGTGGTGATGGGCTTGGTGCACCCCAAACGCATCAAGCGCAACGCCGATGCGTGCGTGGGCGACCGCTTGGTGTTGGGCAAGCCACTGGGCGTGGGCGTGTTGTCTGCCGCTCTGAAAAAGAACCTGCTCAGCCCCGAGGGCTATGCCGACATGATCGCCAACACCACCCAACTCAACACCCCTGGCGCCGCGCTATCCGCCTTGCCCGGTGTCCATGCGATGACCGATGTGACCGGGTTTGGCTTGGCCGGCCATGCACTCGAAATGGCACGGGGTTCTCACACCACTGTGCAACTGACCATGGCGCAAGTGCCGTTGCTGCAAGGTGTGCGTGACTTGGCCACGCAAGGTTGTTTGACTGGCGCATCGGGTCGCAACTGGGCTGCCTATGGCCACGAAGTTCAATTGAGCGACACCTGCCAAGCCACCGACCAAGCGCTGTTGACCGATCCGCAAACCAGCGGTGGTTTGTTGGTGGCATGCGCGCCCGAAGCAGTGAACGAGGTGTTGGCCGTGTTCCACCAACAGGGCTTCGCTGCAGCCACCGAGATAGGTGAGATCATCACGGCCATGCCCAACAACATTCGCCTGCGCGTACGTTGAATTGATTGGGGCACTACAACACCCGCCCTCGGTTTGACTTAATCGCTGAGGTCTTTTTTTTGCTCTCCAGTCGGCGCAACTTGGAGGCATAGGTGGGTCGTGTGGCTTTGCGTTTTCTGGGGGCCTGGGCCACGCTGTCCACCAACTCCATCAAACGTGCCAAGGCTTCAAGCCGGTTCATGTCTTGACTACGGTGTGTTTGCGCTTTGATCACCACCACCCCGTCGCGGGTGATGCGGTGATCACTCAAGGCCAGCAAGCGTTCTTTCACATCGGCAGGCAAGGAAGACGCCTGCACATCAAACCGCAAATGGATGGCACTGGAGACCTTGTTGACGTGTTGCCCACCCGCTCCTTGCGCGCGAATGGCGGTGATTTCAACTTCAGACTCTTGAATCGCCATCAGGCTCTCACACGTGCCAGCCGGGCAATTCGCTCATGGCCCACAAAATAAAACTGATGGTGAAAAACGAAGCCACGGTGGTCACCAACAAGGCGGCGGCACAGAAACCTTCTTGGCCATGGCGCTGGGCCAACAAGGGATAGATGCCCAACATGGGCCTGCCGGCCAACAGCACGGCGGAAATTTTCAAGCTCGGCTCAATGGGCCCGACCACCATCAACATCACACCGACCGCCAAGGGGTGCAGCACCAATTTGCCCAGCGCAATCCAGCCTACCTCGCGAATCGAGCCCCACACACGCATGCCCACCAACGAACCGCCATTGACAAACAAAGCGATGGCAGCGGTGGATGCCGCAAACAAGTTGACCGTTTTAGACAACACCTCGGGCAAATGCCAGCCGAGCATTGAGAAGAGAAAGCCCACCACAATGGCTTGCATCATGGGCAGCTTGGCCATGCGCTTCACACTCGTCCAGATCATGTGGCGCCATGAGGCATGCGTGGCTTCACCGCTGTCGGCAATCGACAACGCCAGAGGAATCGTGATCAGGTTTTCAATCAACACCGTCAGCGCCAAACCCACGCCCGCTGCGGGGCCCAAAAACTGCAGCAAGATGGGATAGCCCACATACCCGCTGTTCGAACAACTCACCCCCATGGCCACCATGCCGGCTTCGGTGAGTGGTTTTTTGCGCCACACACGCCACACCCCAAACCCAACGCCCAAGGCCGTGAGTGAGCCCACGCCATAGGCCAGCAAGTAATTGGGGTTCAACACCTCGGCAAAGTTGCGCTGCGACAAGGCGTTGAACAACATGGCTGGCAACGCAAAGTTCAACACGAAGCGCCCCAACACTTGCCCGTCCACTTTGCTGAACATGCCACTGCGCGTGGCCATGAAACCCAGCCCAATCGACAAATAAATCGGGCCTGTGATGGTGAGGATATTGAGCATCAGGGGAAGGCGTGTCTTGCGATCAGCTTATTGTTTTTGAATACCGGCGCGTTGAATCACATCGCCCCAACGTTTGATTTCGGTTTGCAACCAATCATGGGCTTGTGTCACCGTGCTGGGGTGTGGCTCCACATTCAAGTCCAACAATTTTTGGCGCACCGCAGGGTTTTGCAAAGCGGCATTGACTTCTTTGTTCAAGCGCTCTACCACGGCCGCAGGCGTTTTAGCAGGCACGCCCAAGCCGTTCCATGAGGCTGACACCAAACTCGGAATGCCGGCCTCTTTGGCGGTGGGCACCTGTGGCAAGGCGCTGCTGCGCTTTTGCCCCGTGACCGCCAAAGCTTTCAACGCGCCGCCTTTGATTTGCGGTATCACAGGGCTCAACACTTCCAGCGCCACATCAATTTGGCCGCCGCGCAACGCGGTCATCACCGCAGGCGTGCCGTTGAAGGGCACCACTTGCGCATCCAAACCCGCGGCGGACTTGAGCAACTCAGCGGTCAAGTGTTGCGTGCTGCCAATGTTGATGCTGCCAATGTTCAGCTTGCCTGGGTTGGCCTTGGCCCACGCCAGCAGTTCAGGCAAGGTTTGAAAACGTGACTCTGCGCTGGTCACCACCGCCAAATCAAAGGTGCCCATCAGGGAGACAGGCGTGAAGTCTTTCAAAGGATCAAAAGGGAGCGATTTAAACAAACCAGCGCTCACCGCATTCGCGTTGGACATCAGCAGCAAGGTGTAGCCGTCGGGCTCTGACTTGGCCACCGTCTCTGCCGCCACAATACCGCCCGCACCGGGACGGTTGTCGATCACCACCGATTGACCCAAACCTTCGGACATTTTTTGCGCCACGGTGCGCGCCGTTAAGTCAGCCACGCCACCCGCACCGAAAGGCACCACGATGCGCAAAGGCTTGCTGGGATAGGTTTGCGCATGTGCAGACAAACCGCTGAAAACCGAAAACCCGAGGCCGAGTGCAACCACCCCACCCCACACCCACGAACGACGTGTCTGCATGACCTACCCCTTTGAAAACAGTGATGCAGGGATTATCGCCATCCTCCCAAAAAAAATGGCAGACGCCTGAATTCAGGCGTCTGCCATGCGGGGCCTTCGCGAGGCCCTGTCCTCAATTGCTGAACGCAGCAATACCCGTGATGGCACGGCCCAAGATGAGTGCATGCACGTCGTGCGTGCCTTCGTAAGTGTTGACCACCTCGAGGTTGACCAAGTGACGCGCCACACCAAACTCATCGCTGATGCCATTGCCACCCATCATGTCGCGGGCCAAGCGCGCGATGTCGAGTGACTTGCCACAGCTGTTGCGCTTGAGGATGGAAGTGATTTCCACCGCTGCAATGCCTTCGTCTTTCATGCGCCCCAAGCGCAAGCAACCTTGCAGACCCAAGCTGATGTCGGTCAACATGTCGGCCAATTTCTTTTGAATCAATTGGTTGGCAGCCAGTGGGCGACCAAACTGTTGGCGATCCAACACGTATTGGCGTGCTCGGTGG
>JBFYKC010000056.1:0-6574 GCA_041311135.1 Comamonadaceae bacterium
GTGGAATTGATTCGCCGCTTCCGCGAAGGCAAGCGCCCCCAAGACCGCGATGAAAAAGCCCAACGCGGCATTCACATCTCGATCAACGGCATTGCCGCGGGTTTGCGCAACACGGGCTAGAACATCAACTTGCAAAAGAAAAAGCCACCCGAGGGTGGCTTTTTTCATGGAGTTTGAGAAATTACTTCTTGCCCCGCAAACGTGTCAGTTCTTTTTGTGTGTCGTTCCACAAGTCCATGCCCACGTTGGTGGCGATGCCAGCGTTGACGTGGGTGAGCTTGTCGCGCATGCGGTTGACTTCGGCCACCGACAGTTCGTTGACTTGCATGCCTTTGGCTTTCAAGTCGCCCAAAGCTTTGGCGGCTTCGTCTCGGGTGTCTTTGCGTTCAAAGTCGCGGCTGACGCGTGCGGCGTCGAGCAAGATTTTTTGTTCTGTCTTGCTCAAGCCGTCCCACCACTTCTTGCTCACGGTCACGATCCAGGGGCTGTACACGTGGTTGGTGACGCTCAGGTACTTTTGCACCTCGTAGAACTTGCTCGACAAGATGGTGTTGTAGGGGTTCTCTTGACCGTCCACAGTTTTGGTTTCCAGCGCGCTGAACAACTCGGAGAAAGGCATAGGCACAGCGTTGGCGCCCAAGAGCTTGAAGCTGTCGAGGTACACGTTGTTTTGCATCACGCGCAGTTTGACGTCGTTCAAGTCTTCGAGCTTGGTGACGGGCCGCTTGCTGTTCGTGAGGTTACGGAAACCGTTTTCCCAGTAAGCCAAACCCACCAAACCTTTGTCTTGCAGCTTATCCATCACCTTTTGGCCGATGGGGCCGTCCAACACCGCGTCTGCTTCTTTGACGTTGTTGAACAAGAATGGTGTGTCCCACAAGGCCATCTCTTTGGTGATACCCACCAAAGTGGCGGTCGAGCCCACCATCATCTCTTGTGCACCGCCAATCAAGGCTTGTTGCATTTGGGTGTCGGGGCCCAACGCAGCAGCACCAATGGCGCGCACCTTCATTTTGCCGCCGGAGGCTTTTTCCACTTGTTCAGCAAACACCTTGGCTGCACGGCCTTGGTTGCTTTGTTCGTTCAAGCCGTAGCCAAAGCGAATCAAACGGGGTTTGATGTCTTGCGCAAATGCAGACAACGAGGCACTGGCCACAGCCAACGTGGCAGCAGCAATCAGGGTTCGGCGAAGAAAAGTCATGGAAGTCTCCTTGGGTTAAAAACTTATCGCATCCACGCCACGGGGGCGGTCACGATTTGTGGGAACAAAACAAACGCAGTCAAGATGATGAGGTACGTCACCAAAAATGGGTTCACCCCTTTGATGACTTGGTGCATAGACAAACGCCCCACACCAGCCACCACATTGAGCACCGTGCCAACTGGCGGTGTGATCAAACCAATCGCGCCATTGAGGACAAACATCAAGCCGAAGTACACGGGGTCGATGCCAGCCTTCACCGCGATGGGCAACATCACGGGCGCAAAAATCAAAATCGTGGGTGTCAGGTCAAGCGCGGTGCCAATCAACACAAGCGTGACCATCATCACCGCCATCAACACGCGGGGGCTTTCTACCAAGGGCCCCAGCCAACCGGTGAGCACTGTGGGCAAGTCGGCCAAGGTGATCATGTAGCTAGCCACTTGCGCGCCGGCGCACAAAAACATCACCACGGCCGTGGTTTTGGCCGCACGCACCAACACGTGGTGAATTTCAATCAGCTTCATTTCGCGGTGAATTACCAATGCCACCACCAAGGCATAGAACGCCGCGACCACGGCTGCCTCTGTGGGAGTGAAGATGCCGGTCTTCATGCCGCCAATGATGATGAGCGGCATCAACATAGCCCAAAAGGCTTTGCGTGTGGCATGCAATCGCTCGATCAAGGGCAACTTTTCGCCTTGGGGCAAATCCATGTCGCGCAGCTGGAGCTTCCACGCCAGGATCAAACCAATGCCCATGATCAGTCCCGGCACGATGCCCGATAAAAACAAGGAAGAGATCGATGTGTTGGTGGTCACGCCATAAATCACGAATGGCATGGACGGCGGAATGATGGGGGCGATGATGCCGCCCGAGGCAATGAGGCCCGCCGAGGTGTGCATGGGATAGCCCTGGCGCTTCATCATGGGCAACAAAATAGTGGCCAAAGCGGCGGTATCGGCCAAGGCAGAACCACTCATACTGGCCATGAGCACCGCAGCGCCGATGGCGACAAAACCCAAGCCCCCACGGATATGGCCCACCCAGGCTTGTGCCATGTCGATGATGCGGCGGCTGATGCCGCCCGAGTTCATCAACTCACCCGCCAAGATGAAAAATGGGACGGCCAACAAAGGGAAGCTGTCCACGCCTGCGACCAAGTTTTGCGCCAACAACTGGGTGTCCCAAAAATCGAGCACCCAGGCCATGCCAGCACCGGTCAGCACCAAGGCAAAGGCCATGTTCAGACCAATGCCCATGAGCAACAACATGCCCGCCGAAAAAACAATGAATGCTTGTGCTTCTGGTGTCATGCGGCTTACTCCACGTCCACGCCGTGGTCCAAGTCCATCGGTTTGTTTTGAATCAACTCTTTACACGCCATCAGGCCAATCGCGAGCGATGACAGCAGCACGGGCAAAGGCAACAACCAATTGGGATAACCCAACACCACCGAGTTGCTACTAAAGCCCACTTCGACTTGCTGCCAAGCACCACGACCCAACATGACGCAACTGAGCACGACCAATAGACGAATCAACACCGTCAGGAATTGAATGGTTTTGGGTTGGTGACGCAAGCTGGCGACAAAACTGGTAAACGCCATGTGTTCACCGGCAGGGTACGCAGCCGTCGCGCCAATGAACACCATCCACACAAACAGCAAGCGTGACAACTCTTCGCTGGCCGCGATGCCGCTGCCAAAGCCGTAACGCAACACCACGTTGAAAAACACGGCCACCGCCATCACGCCCAAGCACACGGCCATCAAGGCTTGCGCCAACGCTTGGCTGCGTGAGTTGGTTTCGTTCGTACTCATACACACTCCTTCACTTGTAACCAAGCGCACACCTGCGCTTGGATGGCTTCGATAGGTAGCGTGGCATCCACCGTGAGCACGCCCGCCTCGTGGACTGGTTTTTCCAACGCCGCAAACTGGCTGTCCACCAACGTGGGTTGAAAGTAATGTCCGGGTCGTTGTGCGACACGCGCGATGGCTTGTTCGCGGGTCAGCTCCAAATGCACAAAGCGCAAATCGGGCACACCGTGACGCAAGCTGTCGCGGTACGACTTTTTCAATGCAGAGCAAGTGAGCACGGCGCGCGGGCCACGCTGCACCAAGGCCTCTGCCAACACCTGCAACCACCCGGCACGGTCTTCGTCCGTCAGTGGAATGCCTGCGCGCATTTTGTTTACGTTTTCGGGGGGGTGGTATTCGTCACCTTCAATCAGCTGCCAGCCCAAGGCCTGCGACAACGCGGCGGCAAAGCTTGACTTGCCGCACCCCGCGACGCCCATGATCACAACGGGACCTGTTATTTCAGCAAGAGCTTGCATGGTTGAATTATGGATAGCGCTATCCCATTGGATAAAAATGAAAGAGCGCTGCGTGAAAACCATCACATCACTCGCTCTCGGATAGCGCTATCATAAACAAAGTTCCATGCGTTCAACCTAGCAAAAACCCCTAAGCAGCGATGAAAAGCAAAAGCACCCGTTCACGCGCCACAGGTCGCATCACGCTGGCCGATGTGGCGCAATTGGCCAAGGTCAGTCCGATCACGGTGTCGCGTGCGTTACGCGGTGAGCGCGCGGTGGCCGCTGATTTGACCGAACGCGTCAAGGCCGCAGCCCAACAGCTGGGCTACACCCCCGATCCCGCCGCGCGCGCGCTCGCCTCGCGGCACAGCGACCACGTGGCTGTGTTGATTCCCATGTTGTCGAACAACTTGTTTGTGGACGTGCTGGAGTCGATCCAAAAAACGCTGCGCCACGCGGGCTACCAAACCTTGATTGGCATCACCCATTACGACACACGCGAAGAAGAACAACTGTTGCGCGAGCAACTGCAACACCGGCCTGCTGGCATCTTGGTCACGGGCCTCGATCGCAGCGAAGCCGCCCGTCGCTTGATTGAACAAAGTGGCATTCCCTGCGTGCACATGATGGAGTTGGCACCCTCCCCCGAGGTCAACAGCGTGGGCTTTTCGCAAACTGAAGCAGCCATCACACTGACCCAACATTTGCTAGCACGTGGGCGCAAGCGCATCGCGTTTGCCGCAGCCCAGCTCGACCCCCGCACGATGCAGCGCCTAGAGGGATGGCGCAAAACGCTCAAAGCCGCCAAGCTGTATGACAAAGCGTTGACCTACACCAACAAGTCACCGTCCTCCATGGCCCTGGGTGGCGAGATGTTGAAACAAATTTTGGCGAATGACCCGGAGATCGACGCCATCTTCTTTTGCAACGACGACTTGGCACAAGGCGCCTTGTTGGCAGCGCAACGTTTGAAAATCAAAGTCCCACAACAACTCGCGATCGCCGGCTTCAACGACCTCACCGGCAGTGATTTGGTAGGCCCAGGCTTGACCACCATCCGCACGCCACGCGCAGCCATTGGTCAAGCGGCCTCACAGATGCTGTTGGCCTTGATGCGCCACGAAGAGGTGCCCACCCACAGTGTGGATGTGGGTTACGAATTGATGGTGCGTGGCAGCACCTGATTACACTCAAGCTTATGCAAAACCCAAGCCCCACACCCACCCAACGCCTGCTCGGCAAAGTCAGCCTCATCACAGGTGCCGCGCAAGGCATTGGCTTGGCGACCGCGCTCAAATTTGCCAACGAAGGTGCCATCGTCATCATCTGCGATGTCAAACAAACCGCTGTCGATGCCGCGGTGGCGCAATGCCAAGCCAAAGGGGCACAGGCCCTGGGTTTTGTGGTCGATGTCACCCAGCGCGAGATGGTCGATGCCACGGTCAAAGCTGTGCTCGGCAAGTTCGGACGCATCGATGTGTTGGTCAACAACGCGGGCATCACGCAAGATGCGCGCTTGCAAAAAATGACGTTGGAGCAGTTCGACCGCGTGATGGATGTGAACTTGCGCGGCGTGTTCCATTGCGCCCAAGCCGTCTCCGATGCCATGGTGGCACAAGGCAGTGGTGTGATTTTGAACGCATCGTCAGTGGTGGGCATTTACGGCAATTACGGCCAAACCAACTACGCCGCCACCAAGTTTGGCGTGATCGGTTTCACCAAAACGTGGAGCCGCGAGTTAGGCCCCAAAGGCATTCGGGTGAACGCGGTTGCGCCTGGCTTTATCGAAACCCCCATCTTGTCCACGATCCCTGAAAAAGTGATTCAGGAAATGAAAGACCGTGTGCCCCTCAAGCGCATGGGCCAACCCGAAGACATTGCCAACGTGTATGCTTTCTTGGCCAGTGATGAAGCCGCCTACATCAACGGCACAGTCATCGAAGTGGCAGGCGGCTTAACAGTATGAACGACATCGCGCGGGCGCATCAAAGCGCAGCACCCAACGCCCCAAAAAACAAAACTGATTTATTTGTGTCCTTCACATGGCTCGCCATGCAAGGATTTGGGGGCGTACTGGTGGTGGTGCAACGGGAGTTGGTGGATAAAAAACAATGGCTCACGTTGGATGAGTTTGTCGAAGATTGGGCCGTTGCCCAAATCTTGCCCGGCCCTAACGTGGTCAATTTCGCTCTCATGATTGGTGGGCGCCACTTTGGTATGGCTGGCGCCTTGGCTGCACTCAGCGGTTTGTTGTTGGCACCCACCGCGCTCGTGTTGTTGATTGCCGTAGCGATGGCGGGCATTGCCGACACCCCCTTGGCGCAAGGCATGCTACGTGGCATGGGTGCGGTCTCTGCGGGGTTGATTGCCGCGGTTGGCATCAAGCTCATAGGCGCGTTGAAGAAAAACCCCATGGGCCGTTGGACCTGCATAGGCATTGGCGGTATGACCTTTGTGGCTATCGGCATCCTGCGCTTGCCACTGGTGTGGGTGCTGCTCACACTGGGCCCACTGGCCAGCGTGTGGGCGGCGCACTGCATCAAGCAACCTTCGGAGATAGCGCCATGAGCCTGTCCATCACCATGACCCTGGCAGACTGGGGCTCGCTGTTTTTGCATTTCATTTTGTTGTCGCTGTTGGCCGTGGGTGGCGCCATCACCACAGCTCCCGACATTCACCGCTATTTGGTGGATGAAACGCATTGGCTCAGCGACTCGCAGTTCACCTCCTCCATCGCCTTAGCGCAGGGTGCACCCGGCCCTAACGTCATGTTCGTTGCCTTGATGGGCTGGAACGTCGGCTTGAATGCTGGTGGTGGTTTGGCCGCAGGTTGGCCAGCCATCGCGCTGGCCATGTGGGGCGTTCTCATCACCATGGTCGGCATCATGATTCCTTCCTGCACCCTCAACTTCGTCGCCACGCAATGGGCTCACCGCAACCGCGACATGCTGGCCGTCAAAGCCTTCAAATCTGGCATGGCCCCTATCGTGATTGCCCTGCTCATCGCCACCGGCTGGCTACTCACCGGCAACCACGAAAACCCCGCGCATG
>JBFYKC010000059.1:0-7060 GCA_041311135.1 Comamonadaceae bacterium
AAACGGAGAGCAACTTCGCTGGCTACTCGTCCGAGCACCTTATCGGTGGCGTCAATCACAAACCACTCATGCACCACGTCAGCGGGTTTTGCGCTGAATGTAGACATAGTTAAATCCTAAAAGGAGAGTTGGTTTGTAGGGTCCTTTTCCACGGTCGGCGTTCTTCTGTTGAGAACCTCTTAGGTGGGATGTGCTTTTTGCAAAGCCTCTGCCGCGGGACCACTCAAACGCTGCAGAGCCGAACATTATAAGCAAAATCAAGGGCTTAGCGCAAATTTGCCCCAAACAGGGCGATTTGGCGGGTTACCATCCCTCTCATGTTCAGTTATCGCCACGCTTTTCACGCCGGAAACCATGCCGACGTGCTCAAACACCTCACCTTGATCGCCGCGTTGAAGCACTTGATGCACAAAGACGCCGGCATCCAGTTTGTGGACACCCACGCCGGGGCTGGCTTGTACCGCTTGGACGGCGACTATGCTGAAAAGAGTGGCGAAGCGGCCGAAGGCATCCTGAAACTGCTGAACCTCAAGGGTCCCGCCGCCCTGACCGACTACCTGGAGCTGGTTGCCAGCTTCAACGCCAAAGGCAGCCACAAAATTTACCCAGGCTCGCCTTTCATCATTCACAAGCTGCTGCGCCATGAGGCGCGTGACCGCCTGAAACTGTTTGAACTGCACCCGACCGACCACAAATCGCTGGCGGGCAATGTGCAACAGCTTGAAGCCGGCCGCACCGTCAGCGTGACACGGGCCGATGGCTTTGAATCACTCAAAGCCTTGTTGCCACCACCGGTGTCGACCAGCGGTTCACGCCGCACCTGCGTGCTGATTGACCCGAGCTACGAAATCAAGAACGACTACTACCGTGTGGTCGATTGCATTCAAGACAGCTTGAAACGCTTTGCCACCGGCACCTACATCGTGTGGTACCCCATCGTGCCGCGCCCCGAAGCGCACGACTTGCCACGCAAGCTCAAAGCTTTGTGCAACCAAGCCAAGAAACCCTGGCTACACGCCACGTTGGCCATTGGCCGTGAGGCGGGCAGCAAAGACGCGGGTCTGAGCGCCAGCGGCATGTTCTTGGTCAACCCGCCCTACACCTTGAAGCCCCTGCTCAACGAAGCGTTGCCAGTGGTCGAAGAAGCCTTGGCGCGTGGGCTGGGACGGGGCTGGACGGTGGAATCGGGCGGTTAAACCTTTTCTCCACAAAAAAGGCCTCGCATGCGAGGCCTTTTGCTTCAGGGTGACTGCAGCTTAGAAGCGGTAGCCAACACCCACGCCAACCAACACTGGGTCGAGCTTCAATGTGCCAGCCTTGGCGCCACTTGCATACACATCAGTTTGAATGTGGACCTTCTTGACGTCCAAGTTCAATGAAACTTGCTTAGTCAAAGGAACGTCCACGCCCACTTGGAATGCTGCGCCATAGCTTTTGCTATCCAATGAATAGGGGGAGGCCAAACGGTCGCCCGTGATCTTGGTGTAGTTCACGCCAGCACCCACGTATGGCTTGAAGCCTGACAAGTCAGTGAAGTGGTATTGCAATGTCAATGTGGGAGGCAAGTGCTTGAAGTTACCAATGCTGGCACCATTCGAATACACACCTTGATTTTGTGGCAACGTCAAAATCAACTCAGCAGCAATGTTCTTGTTCAAAAAGTAGCTGACATCCACTTCACCAATAGTCTTGTCATTCACGGTCAAGCCCAAAGCCGACAAACTAGAAGATGCGTCGTTGGCCATGCTCAAGTTCACAGCACGCGCGCGCACCAACCAAGGCGACTCTTGTGCAGCAACAGAACCAGCAACCAACATACCGACAGCAGCGGCGATCAACATTTTTTTCATGATTTTCTTCCTTGAATCGGGTCTATTCCCGTGCAGTTGATTTCACAGCGAACAAGCAAGTTGTGAATTGATGCGGATCAAACCGACGCATCAATACAGTTGACGCAGATCAAGCGCAAGGTGTTTAAGCGCTCAAACCCAGGTTTTTACAAATTGACAGCGTGGCCGCGCTTTGGTTCATGCTGTAGAAGTGCAAGCCCGGCGCACCGCCTGCGCGCAATTGGTCGCACAGATCGGTCACCACCTCCAAACCAAACGCTTTAATGGAAGCGATGTCATCGCCGTAGCCTTGCAAACGCAAACGAATCCAACGTGGAATCTCGGCGCCACAGGCATCCGAGAAACGCAGCAGCTGTGACGAGCTGGTGATGGGCATGATGCCGGGCACGATGGGAATGTGCACACCCAACTTGTCAGCGTCTTCCACAAAACGGAAATACGCATCGCTGTTGTAAAAATATTGCGTGATGGCCGAGTCTGCGCCCGCTTTCACCTTGGTGGCAAAGGCCTGCAAATCGGCAGCGGCCGATTTGGCTTGCGGATGAATCTCGGGATAGGCGGCCACTTCAATGCCAAAGTCATCTCCCGTTTCGGCACGAATGAAAGCCACCAAATCGCTGGCGTATTGAAATTCGCCACCTGCGCCATAACCACTGGGCAAATCGCCGCGCAAGGCGACCAAACGCTTCACACCCATGGCTTTGAATTCGGCCAACTGCTGACGCACGCTGTCACGCGTGGCCCCGATGCACGAGAAATGCGAAGCGGCCGCCATGCCTTCGCTCAATATTTCTTTCAAGGTCGAAATCGTGCCCGCTTGCGTGGAGCCGCCGGCGCCGTAGGTGACCGAGCAAAACTGTGGCTGCAATGGGTACAGCGCCTGACGCACGGCGCGCAACTTCTCCGCCCCCTCGGGGGTTTTGGGTGGAAAAAACTCAATGCTCAAGCTGTTGTTTGCTGTCATGTCTGTCTCACTTGTTGGCGCGTCATGCACGACGCGCACCAATCCAAAATTCTTTGTTGCCATCGCCACCGGCAATGGCGCTGGGCCAGTAACCCAACACATTCAAATTCAATACGGCACAGGCTTCGCGCAAGCGCGCTTCTACCTGCACATAGCTGGTTTCGTCTTTGACCAAACCACCTTTGCCAATGTCACTGGGCTGCAGCTCGAACTGCGGCTTCACCAACATCAGCAGCGCCCCGCCCTTCTTTAACAACGGCAGCAACGCGGGCAACACCAGGGTGAGCGAGATGAACGACAAGTCCCCCACCACCCAATCAAAACCAAGTGCAGCATCTGGCACGCGTGCATCGTTGGCTTGCAACTCACGCGCATTGATGCGTTCCACACACACCACACGCGGGTCGTCGCGCAAACGCGGATGCAACTGACCATGCCCCACATCCAGCCCCACCACTTGCGCAGCACCATGCTGCAGCAAGCAATCGGTGAAGCCGCCGGTGCTCTGCCCCACATCGAGACAACGCAAACCCTGTGGCGACAAACCGCTACTTTGCAAGGCGCCTTCCAACTTCAACCCACCGCGAGACACGTAACGCGCCTCGGCGTTGTCCAGCACGCGCAACTCGCAGGGCGCGGGCAACACATCACCGTTTTTGGTCACGCGTTGCCACGGTTTGGTGCCCAAGCGCCACTCGACGCCCGAGGCAATCAGCCGCTGCGCTTGTGAGCGCGACGCGGCCAACCCTCGGTCTACCAGCAGCTGATCGGCGCGCATGCCAGAGCGTGGTGCTTAGTAACGGTAGGTGTCTGGCTTGTATGGACCGACTTTGGGCACGCCGATGTAAGCCGCTTGTTCGTCGGTCAATTCAGTCAACATCGCGCCGACTTTCATGAGGTGCAAACGCGCCACTTTCTCGTCGAGGTGCTTGGGCAACACATAGACCTTGCCCACGTCGTACGCGTCTTTGTGTGCGAACAATTCGATTTGCGCAATCGTTTGGTTGGCAAACGAAGAAGACATCACAAAGCTGGGGTGACCGGTGCCGCAACCCAAGTTCACCAAGCGGCCTTTGGCCAACAAGATGATGCGTTTGCCATCGGGGAAGATGACGTGGTCGACTTGGGGCTTGATTTCTTCCCACTTGCACTTTTCTTCCAACTTGGCCACTTGGATTTCGTTGTCGAAGTGACCGATGTTGCAAACGATGGATTGGTCTTTCATCGCCGCCATGTGTTCGTAGGTGATCACGTCGCGGTTACCGGTGGTGGTCACAAAGATGTCGGCTTTGTCAGCCGCATATTCCATGGTCACCACTTTGTAGCCTTCCATCGCAGCTTGCAAGGCGTTGATCGGATCGATCTCAGTCACCCACACTTGCGCGCTCAAAGCACGCAAGGCTTGTGCAGAGCCTTTGCCCACGTCGCCGTAGCCAGCCACCACGGCCACTTTGCCAGCGATCATCACGTCCGTCGCGCGCTTGATGCCGTCCACCAACGATTCGCGGCAGCCGTACAAGTTGTCGAACTTGCTCTTGGTCACCGAGTCGTTCACGTTGATGGCACGGAACATCAAGGTACCCTTGGCCGACATTTCTTTCAAGCGGTGCACGCCGGTGGTGGTCTCTTCAGTCACGCCGATGATCTCGGCGCTCTTGCGGCTGTACCACGTGGCATCTTCAGCCAACTTGGCTTTGATGGAATTGAACAAGCAAGTTTCTTCTTCGCTCGTGGGGTTGGCGATGAGCGACGCATCTTTTTCTGCGCGCTTACCCAAGTGCATCAACAAGGTGGCATCGCCGCCGTCGTCCAAGATCATGTTGGGGCCTTCGCCGGGTGTGCCCTTGGCGCCGAATTCAAAAATGCGGTGGGTGTAGTCCCAGTACTCGGCCAGAGTTTCGCCTTTGGTCGCGAACACAGGAATGCCGGCTTCGGCAATCGCCGCAGCGGCGTGGTCTTGGGTCGAGAAGATGTTGCAAGAAGCCCAACGCACGTCAGCACCCAAGGCCTTCAAAGTTTCGATCAACACGGCCGTTTGGATGGTCATGTGCAACGAGCCCGTCACGCGAGCGCCTTTCAAGGGCTGTGACTTGGCGAACTCGTCGCGGATGGCCATCAGACCGGGCATTTCGGTTTCGGCGATTTTGATTTCTTTGCGGCCCCAAGCGGCCAAAGACATATCGGCCACGATGTAATCTGTGGCAGCATTGGTTTTAAGAACAGCGTTCATGTGTGAGACTCCAAAAGTTGGCAAAGCCACTGGCGTCCTTCGAGGAACTCACCTCACGTTGACCAGTGGGTGAGCGCGGTTGGCAGTCCGAGCCTCACCTGTGAACCAGCCCCTTGCGGGCCGACAGGCTGCAGCGCTCCTCGGAATGCCATGATTTTAAACGAACTCGCAATGCCCCTGCTTCACGACAGGGCCAACGCTATGATTCCCGCCTTGGTTTGCCATTCTTCATTCTTGTTAGGCATCCCCATTTCTTATAGACCCCCATGAGCTCTTTTCTGAACGAAGTGCGCCGTCGTCGCACCTTTGCCATCATTTCTCACCCTGACGCAGGTAAAACCACGCTGACCGAAAAGCTGTTGCTGTTCTCAGGTGCGATTCAAATCGCCGGCGCCGTGAAGGGTCGCAAGGCCAGTCGCCACGCCACGTCGGACTGGATGGAGATTGAAAAGCAACGCGGCATCTCGGTGGCTTCGTCCGTCATGCAAATGCTCTACCGCGACCACGTCATCAACCTGCTCGACACGCCCGGGCACAAGGACTTTTCGGAAGACACCTACCGCGTGCTCACGGCCGTGGACTCGGCTTTGATGGTCATTGACGCCGCCAACGGTGTGGAAGCACAAACCCGTCGCTTGATCGAGGTGTGCCGTCAGCGCGACACCCCCATCATCACCTTCGTCAACAAGATGGACCGCGAGGTGCGCGACCCGCTCGACATCTTGGACGAGGTGGAGCGCGAGCTCGGCATGCCCTGCGTGCCCATGACCTGGCCCGTGGGCCAAGGTAAATTGTTCGGCGGCATCATCAACTTGCGCACGCAAGCCATGACGGTGTTTGACTCCGGGTCCGAACGTTTGCCACAAGACTTTGAAACCCACCCGCTGACCGAGCAAGACCAACTCGCCGCGCGTTTCGGCAACGAATGGGCCACGGCCATGGAGAGCATGGAACTGGCCACTGGCGCCTCGCCCAAATTCGACAAAGAAGCTTTCTTGGCGGGCAAACAAACCCCTGTGTTCTTTGGCTCGGGCGTGAACAACTTTGGTGTGATGGAAGTGCTCGACGCTTTGGTCGACCTCGCCCCCTCACCCCGACCGCGCTTGAGCCACTTGGTGGTGAACAAGCAAGCACAAGAGAAAACCATTCAACCCGAAGACGACGGCTTTGCCGGCGTGGTGTTCAAGGTGCAAGCCAATATGGATGCCAACCACCGCGACCGCATCGCCTTTGTGCGCGTGGCCTCAGGCAAGTTCACGCCCGGCATGAAGCTCAAGGTGCAACGCACCGCCAAAGAGCTGCGTCCCACCAGCGTGGTGACGTTCATGTCGCAACGTCGCGAAGCAGTGGAAGAAGCCTATGCAGGCGACATCATCGGCTTCACCACCCACGGCGGCGTGCAGTTGGGCGACACCATCACCGACGGCCCCGCGCTGCAGTTCACCGGTTTGCCCTTCTTCGCGCCCGAGTTGTTCATGACGGTGATTTTGAAAAATCCCTTGCGCACCAAGCAACTGCAACAGGGCTTGGACCAATTGGGCGAAGAAGGGGCGATTCAGGTGTTTAAACCCGAAGCCGGTGGCGCGATGTTGTTGGGTGCGGTGGGTCAGCTGCAGTTTGAAGTGGTGCAACACCGTTTGAAAACCGAGTACGACTGCGACGTGAAACTCGAGAGCAGCCAATACACCGGCGCGCGCTGGATCACGGCAGACAGCCCGGCCGAGTTGCGCGAGTTCACCAACGCATACCCACAGCGCATGGCGTTGGATGCGGCGAACACCTTGGCGTATTTGTGCACGTCACCGTATGACGTGCGCTTGGCGCAAGAGCGGTTTCCGAAGATTCACTTCCATCCACTGCGGGAGCATGCGGGGTTGGCGCTGTCTACTGCGGGTTGATTCGCTTTCGCTCGCGAAGAGAGGGGCCGTGGCATTGCCTTAGGCTCCTCTTCGCTTTGCTCAGAATGTCGCTACAGACAACGCCCCAGCCCCTCTCTTCGCTGGGGATCTCTGCTTA
>JBFYKC010000065.1:0-18397 GCA_041311135.1 Comamonadaceae bacterium
CCGAGTTGCCACGCAACACCATGGGCAAAGTTCAAAAGAACGTGCTGCGTGAACAGTACAAAGGCTTGTTTTAAAAAACAATCCTCGCTCTGAATGTGTGCATGCCACCATTCGGATGCTGAGGGGGCTGTGCGGCAGCTGACGATTTCTGGTACCCCAGCATGAGGAAGTTGCCGCACAGCTCCCTCAGCATCAGCGAGAGAAAAAGCTTAACCAGCCAAAGCCGCCGAGTTCACCCGTTGCGTGATGTGCGCCAACGCTTCTTCCACTTGGTCAATCAAGATCAAGCACAAATCGCCTTTTTGCAAACGTTCCATCGCACGGTCAATCGCCAAAAATTCGCCATGAATTTCGTCAATGTGGGTGGTGCGCTTGGCGCCATCCAAACCTTGACGCAACAGCTTCAACACTTCGCCGTCCACACGTCCCCGTTGGCAGGCGTCTTGGTACAACACCACGTCGTCAAAGGCTTCACCGATGATGCGTGTTTGTTCGCGAATATCTTCGTCGCGGCGGTCACCGGCACCGCTGATCACCACGCTGCGGCGCTGTGCGGGCAGGTTGGTCACGGCTTGCACCAGGGCTTTGATGGCGTCGGGGTTGTGGCCGTAGTCGGCAATCACCGTCGCACCCTTGTAGTCAAACACGTTGAAGCGGCCAGGCACTGCGTTGCTGTCGCTCACAAAAGTGGCCAAACCTTTGCAAATGGTTTGCCAAGGAATGCCGATCGCCCATGCCGCACCAATGGATGCCATGGCATTTTCAATTTGAAAGCTGATCGCGCCACCGCGTGTCACTGGAATGTCCGACAGCGGAATACGCACTGAGTGGTTGCCTTGCATGGCCACAATTTGGTCGTCTTCCACAAACAGCACGCGTTTGCCTTGCGCCCGGTGCGTGGCAATCACGGGGTGGTGCGCATCTAAGCCAAAGAAGGTCACTTGGCCGGGACACTTGTTGGCCATGCTGACCACGATGGGGTCGGTGGCATTCAACACAGCGGTACCAGACTCAGCCACGTTTTGCACGATCACGCGTTTCAACACGGCCAAGTCTTCCACCGTGGTGATGTAGTTCAACCCCAAGTGGTCACCCATGCCGATGTTGGTGACCACCGCCACTTGGCAGCGGTCAAAGGCCAAGCCTTCGCGCAGCATGCCGCCGCGTGCGGTTTCGAGCACGGCAGCGTCCACATCGGGGTGCGCCAACACGTTGCGACCACTGCGTGGGCCGCTGCAATCGCCGCTGTCGGTTTGGCGGCCATTCACATACACGCCATCGGTGTTGGTCATGCCCACGCGCAAACCGTTGGCGCGCAGCAGGTGAGAGGTCAAACGCACGGTGGTGGTTTTGCCATTGGTGCCGGTCACCGCAATCACTGGAATGCGGCCATCGTCGCCATCGGGAAACATGGTGGCCATGACGGCTTCACCCACATCACGGCCTTTGCCGAACGAGGGGCTCAGGTGCATACGCAGGCCGGGTGCGGCATTGACTTCCACCACGCCGCCGCTTTGCTCTTCGAGTGGGCGCAAGATTGATTCACACACCACGTCCACGCCACAAATGTCCAGGCCCACCATTTGGGCTGCAGCCACGGCACGGAGTGCCACTTCGGGATGCACGTCGTCGGTCACGTCGGTAGCAGTGCCACCGGTCGACAAGTTGGCGTTGTTGCGCAAAATCACACGTGCGCCCTTGGCGGGAACTGAGGTGGCTTCATAGCCTTGTTCTTTCAGGCGCGCAAGGGCGATGTCGTCAAAACGAATCTTGGTCAGCGAGGTGGCATGGCCTTCACCACGACGTGGGTCGGCATTGACGATGTCCACCAACTCGCGCACGGTGTTTTTGCCGTTGCCAATCACGAGAGGCGGTTCACGGCGTGCAGCGGCGACGAGCTTGTTGCCCACCACCAAGAGGCGGTAATCGCTACCGGGTAAGAAACGCTCAACCAGCACTTCTTCGCGACAGGCGCGTGCGGCGTCGTAGGCGGCTTTCACGCCGGCTTCGGTGGTCACGTTAACCGAGATGCCCTTGCCTTGGTTGCCGTCACGCGGTTTGACCACCACGGGCAAACCAATTTCTTGGGCAGCAGCCCATGCGTCGTCCGCACTGGTGACGGGGCGACCCAAGGGTACGGGCACACCTGCGGCGTGTAGCAGTTTTTTGGTCAACTCTTTGTCTTGCGCAATCGATTCAGCAATGGCGCTGGTGGAATCAATTTCGGCGGCTTGAATGCGACGCTGCTTGCTGCCCCAGCCCAGTTGCACCAAACTGCCTTCGGTCAAGCGGCGGTAGGGAATGCCACGTGCAATAGCTGCGTTGACGATGGAGCCGGTGGAAGGTCCTAAGCGGATGTCTTCGTCGAGCTCACGCAGCTGGTGAATGGCGGCGTCCACATCGAAGTTGATGTTTTGAAAAGCGGCTTCGCACAGCGCATGTGCGAGCTTCAAGGCCTGTATGCCCACTTGCTCTTCGGTGTATTCCACCGCGACTTGGAACAAGCCTTCGTCGGTGGTGGCGGTGGTACGGCTGAAGGTGACAGGACAGCCGGCCTCAATTTGCAAATGCAAAGTGGCTGCTTCCACCGCATGTGCCATGCTGAGTTTGACATTGTGGGCGGTGGGTTGCAGATTGCCCAGGCCGGGGAACAAGTTGCGTAAGCGACTTTCAAAGTCGGGGTGTTGGCTCAGGTCGACTTCACCATTGTCGCAACGCACCATGGCTTCAACAGCGGTGTGACGGGTCCAGAGGTTAGGGCCGCGCAGGGCGCGGATACGAGAGACTTCCATTAGCCATTCATCCTTGCAAAGTCTTTGGCAACGTGTTGGTTTTGTTGGCCGAAATTTTTCAAGCCGGCACGAATCAGCAGCGGTGCAATGTCCAGTGACCAAGCGGCAGCCACGGCGGCCAACAGCGTAGAGATCTGCAAGCCGTCTTTCAACAAGCGTGCAATGAGCTCGAGGTCGAGGTGGAACAACTGGGTTTCTTGGTCGCCGCGTGCCAGCGTGACGTGGCCGTCTTTGCAGAACACGGCACGACCCCCTTGTTGCAAGTGCGCAGCCACTGTGGGGTTGTCTTGGGATTTGGCGTAGTACACCACTTCACCATCGCTTAGCTCGGCCAAGGTGGTGACCGCCTCTTCGTCGGCGTTGAGCACGGCCGCGCCTTCGGGCAAGACCAAGTCGACTTGCGTGCGAATCACGGTGCGCATTTGATCGGCGGTTTGGATGTCGTGCTTGTCAATCAACGCGGCATCGGTGTCGGGCATGTTGGTCACCACGCCGACCAAGCAACGGTCGTAGGCCAAGCCTTCGTTCAAAATGTGTGCGGGTGTGGTTTCAAACACGGCCGCGTCCAGCGCGCGGTTGATCAGCAAGCGCTCAGAGGCTTCGAAGCTGCGTGCATCGTATTTGCCCAAATGGTGTTGGTCCATGTACAGGCCGTCTTTGCAGGCCAAGCCGGTGCGCTTGCCTGAGAGGTGCAACAACCAAGCCACCAGTTGTGCCAATGCGGTGGTTTGCTGGCTGCCCACGATGCCAACCACCGGAATACGACCGGACTCGTTCGGGCCAAACAAATGTTCCACGATGGCTTTGCCCACAGGACGAGGTTGTCCCACCGCGGGCTTGACGTGCATCAGCAAGCCGGGACCGGCGTTGACTTCAATGATGGCACCTTGGGTTTCTTCGAGTGGACGCGAGATGTCTTGCGTCACGATGTCGATGCCGGCAATGTCCAACCCCACCACGCGTGCGGCGAGGGTGGCCACGGCAGCGACTTCGGGGTGAACCAAATCGGTCACGTCGTTGCTCAAGTTGCCGTTGCGTTGCACCACCACGATGCGGTCTTTTTCGGGCACGCTGTGGGGTTCGAGGCCTTGGCGTTGGATTTGCAACAAAGACATTTCGCCGCGTGGGGTATCCAGGCGAATCAAATCGAGTGGGAAACCTTCGGCGATGCCACGGCGTGGATCGGTGTTGATTTGCGACTCAATGAGTTGTTCGACGGTTGACACACCATCGCCGGTGATGGTGGCGGTTTCACCTCGCACAGCAGCCACCACACGGTCGCCGACTACCAAAACACGGTGCTCGTCGCCGCGCACATAGCGCTCGATCAACACGTCGCTGCCTTCTTTTTCAGCTGCTACATAGGCGGTACGCACGCCTTCTTCGGTGTTCACGTCGAGAGACACGCCCCATCCCCGGTTGCCGTCGAGGGGTTTGACCACCACGGGCAAGCCGATGTCTTGCGCGGCTTCCCAGGCTTCATCGGCAGTCTTGACGATTTGGCCTTCGGGCACAGGAATGCCACATTGGGTGAGCAAACGCTTGGTCAGGTCTTTGTCGCTGGAGATGCTCTCAGCGATGGCGCTGGTGCGGTCGGTCTCGGCAGTCCAAATGCGGCGCTGCTTCGAGCCGTAGCCCAGTTGCACCAAGTTGCCTTCGGTCAAGCGGATGAAGGGGGTCTTGCGCTCCACCGCCGCATCGACGATGCAGGCGGTGCTGGGGCCTAAGCACCGCAGATCGGCAATCTTCTTCAAGCGCTCCACAGTGGCTGCGATGTCATGGGGTTTGTTGTTGGCAGCTGCCATGACGATTTCACGCGCGGCCAAAAAGCTGGCGCGTCCGAGCTCTTCGTGCTCGGTGCGGAACACCACTTTGTAGATGCCGCGCTTGCTGATTTCACGTGCCTTGCCAAACTCGGCGCGGGCCCCTGCCAACAGCTGTAACTCGATCGAGACGTGCTCCATGATGTGGCCCATCCAGGTGCCACCGACCAAGCGGGTCAAGAAGCCGCCGCGATGGCCCACACCGCAGTGGTGCTCGACCAAACCGGGCAACCAAGCGTTCAAGCGGTCATTGAAACCTTCGATTTTGTTGGAGGGGTGGTCCTCCATTTCGCCTAAGTCGATCAGGGCTTCGATGATCGGGCGGTATGTCCAAATATTGGGGCCGCGCAGGTAATCCATGCGCAGGATTTGAATGTCTTTGAAGGCCATAAATTAGCGAGAAAAGTGGGCGACAGAAGCAGGGGGGAGCATCGAGGTCGTCAGCCTGGCCTGTGAGGCCGCAACGATACAATCTTTGGCATACGTGCTGGGGTGCAACAAAGTCCTGGCTCCTGCTTTATTTTTGACCGCTGACCCGTCGATTGGCATCGATCTGCAGCGGGAACATTCCAATAATGAATTCTTTTTTATCGGCTTCTACCCAAGTTGTTTTGCCCGAGGGCTGGCGAACTTCGGCATTTGCACAACTGTCTGCACAAGAAAACGTTCTAGCCTGGCTAGAGGTTGACTTGAACGCCCAATTGCATTTTTCGCTAGGGCTACTAATTGTGACAGACCAAAGGGTGCTTTTTGGAGCCCCGCAAGCTGCTTCTGCGCCTGTCTGGGACAGCTGGCCCTTGGTCGCCGGCATGAAGATGACGCACACTGACCATGCGGGTGTCGGCACCCTGAGTTTGGTTGACGCCAAGCACCGCATTGCCAGCTGGCGCTTTACCTTGACGCACAACGTCACGGCCATGCGCTTGCAAGAAAAGTTTGCGGATCGCCTCGAGGTTTTGACCCATGGCAAGTCCTTGGCCGCCTTGGCGCAAGCGCGTTGCCCTCAGTGCAAATTGCAGCTTGAAAACCTGGGTGACGAATGTCCGGTGTGCAGCCGCGAACAGCATGCACCGTTGTCCACCTGGGGCTTGTTTCGCCTGTGGCGTTTTGCCAAACCCTACCAATGGCGTTTGTTGGCCGGATTCTTGTTGACCTTGGCCTCGACGGCTGCCACCTTGGTGCCGCCGTACCTCAGCATGCCGTTGATGGACGATGTGTTGATTCCGTTCCAAAACGGCAAAGACATCGACCACGACTTGGTCTACCTCTACCTCGGTGGTTTGTTTGGCGCGGCCTTGTTGGCGTGGAGCTTGGGCTGGGCCAAAACCTACATCTTGGCTTTGGTGTCAGAACGCATTGGCGCTGACTTGCGCACCACGGCGTACGAGCATTTGATGCGTTTGTCCTTGGAGTATTTTGGAGGGCGCCGCACCGGTGATTTGATGAACCGCATCGGTGCTGAGACCGACCGCATTTGCGTCTTCTTGTCGCTGCACCTCTTAGATTTCGCCACCGACGTGCTGATGATTCTGATGACCGCCTCCATCTTGATCAGCATCGACGCCAAGTTGGCTGCAGCTACGTTGCTGCCTTTGCCGTTCATCGTGTGGTTGATTCACACCGTGCGCGACAAACTGCGCACCGGTTTCGAGAAGATCGACCGCGTCTGGTCCGAACTGACCAATGTGTTGGCTGACACCATTCCTGGCATTCGTGTGGTCAAAGCCTTTGCGCAAGAGACGCGCGAAGCCAACCGTTTCCGTGATGCCAACAAACACAACTTGGCGGTGAACGACCGCATCAACTTTGTCTGGTCTTTGTTCTCGCCCACGGTCACGCTGATGACCGAGGTGGGCTTGTTGGTGGTGTGGGGCTTTGGCATTTGGTTGGTGTCGCACAACCAAATCACCGTGGGTGTGTTGGCCGCCTTTTTGGCTTACATCGGTCGCTTCTACACACGCCTCGATTCGATGAGCCGCATCGTCTCGCACACACAAAAAGCAGCGGCAGGTGCCAAGCGTATTTTTGAAATTCTCGATCACGTCTCCAGCGTGCCTGAAACCACGAATCCGCAAAAGCTGCCGGTCCCCGTGCAAGGCCAGATTGAGATTCAAGATGCGGGTTTCCGTTACGGCAACCGTGCCGTCATTCGTGGCATGAACCTGACCATTCGCCCCGGCGAGATGATTGGCTTGGTGGGGCAAAGCGGCTCGGGCAAAAGCACCCTGGTCAACTTGATTTGCCGCTTCTACGACTTGAGCGAAGGCGCCATCAAGCTCGATGGCATCGACATTCGCAACATTGCGTTGTCAGACTTCCGCAGCCACATTGGCATGGTCTTGCAAGAGCCGTTCTTGTTCTTTGGCACGATTGCCGACAACATCGCCTACGGCAAGCCCGATGCCACCCGCGAAGAAATCGTGGCAGCTGCGCGTGCCGCCCATGCGCACGAGTTCATCTTGCGTTTGCCACAAGGCTACGACTCGTTGGTGGGCGAACGCGGTCAAGGTTTGTCCGGCGGCGAGCGTCAACGTATTTCGATTGCGCGTGCGTTGTTGATCAACCCACGCATCCTGATCTTGGACGAAGCCACCGCCTCGGTCGACACCGAGACCGAACAAGAAATTCAAAAAGCCTTGGACAACTTGGTGCAAGGGCGCACCACGATTGCCATTGCGCACCGTTTGTCCACCCTCAACAAAGCCGACCGTTTGGTGGTGATGGAGCAAGGTGTGGTGGTGGAAGAGGGCGACCACGACACGCTGATGGCGCGTCAAGGCGCTTACTACCGCCTGTACGAGGCCCAAGCTAAAAATGCAGAAGACGCCGTGGTCCGTGCGTCTGGCAAGGAGTCCGCATGAGTGCCGCACTGAACTTCAACTTGGCGTTTGACCCCTTTGGCAAATTGGTGGTCACCTTGGCCGACGGCACGCAGCATGTGGGCGCCGTGGCCGCGCGTGCGTTCCCGATTGCGGCACCCGACCAAACCATTTCCATCTTGAGCGCCGAAGGCAAAGAACTGGTGTGGATCGAGAACTTGAACGACCTGCCCGAAACACAACGTGACATCGTGTCGCAGGCCTTGCAAGGCCGTGAGTTCATGCCTGAAATTCTGCGTTTGGATGGCGTCAACAGTTTCTCGACCCCCAGTATTTGGCGCGTCCAAACCACGCGAGGCCCCGCGCAGTTGGTGCTCAAAGGCGAGGAGGACATTCGTCGCTTGAGCACCCACCGCTTGATCGTGGCCGACGCCCATGGCGTGCAGTTTTTGATCCGCGATTTACCGTCGCTCGATCGTCACACCCGCAAGCTGCTCGATCGTTTCTTGTAAAGCCTGCCGACGCGCGGTCAACGGCTTTCGCAGGTCGCGAAGAAATCACGCTCGCGCTGGTACACCGTTGTCTGGACGGCCATCAAGCCCAACACCGAATGAAACAAATGGTCGTGTGACAAGGGCTTGTCACGCTGGCTTTGCAAGCAGCGCGTGCTGACGCGGCTGAGTTGCTCGAACCCCGGGGAGAGCCAGGTGATCAGCGGAACTTGGGTTTGCTCAGGTGGCGCCACGCTGTAGGGCAGGCCATGCAAGTACATGTTTTTCTCGCCCAATGATTCACCATGGTCTGACACATACAGCATGGCCGGTGTGGCGGTTTTTTCTTGGCGTTTCAACCAAGCAATCACTTGGGACAAAAAGTGGTCGGTGAACACAATCGTGTTGTCATAGGCGTTGACGATTTCCTGGCGATCACACTGCGACAGAGAGGTGTCGGTGCATTCAGGCGTGAACTTTTTGAATGCAGCAGGGGTGCGCTGAAAATAAGCTGGGCCATGGCTGCCCATTTGGTGCATCACCACCACGGTGCCGCGTGCGCGGCGTTCGGCTGGCAATTGGGCCATGGCAGATTCAATTTGCGTGAGCATCACAGTGTCGCGACACTCATGGCTGTCGCAGTGTTCGGCCACCTTCAAGTTGGAGGTGTTGAGGTTGGGAATGCGTGCGCATTGGTCTTTGCAGCCCGATTGGTTGTCGATCCACAACACAGCGTAGCCAGCGTGTTGCAGCACGTCTAGCAGGTTTTCAAAAGGTTGGCTGCGTGCGTTGAACGCCTCGCGTCCCAAGTGCGAAAACATACAAGGCAAAGACGCGGCGGTACTGGTGCCGCATGCGCTGACCTGTGTGAAGCTGGTGATGTTTTCTTGTGCCAGCTTTGGATTGGTCAAGCGGTTGTAACCATTGAGCGAAAAGTTTTGACTGCGCGCGGTTTCACCCACCACAAAAACCAACAGCGGGGGACGTTGAGCTGCCGCCCCCATGCGAGGTGCGATATGGGCATCCAAGCCCAAGCTTTGCAACGGACCAGAGGGGTGTTCTGACGGAATCACCGTTAAGTCGAGCACCGCATACACGCTGTTGAGCGGGTTGATCTTGTAGCGCAAGTCGGTGTAGTTGCGCATCAGCGACGAGAAGTCTTGGAACACCAGTTGCGTGGTGCCCAACGTCACCAACAGACCCCCAACAAACAGGGCCAAATTGCGTACCAGTTGCTGGCGCCATGTGCCGCGGGTCAGAGGTTGTGGCCACAGCCACAGCATGGGCAGAAGAGCCAAGACCAGCACAGACAACAGCAACTGCCAGCTGAGTTGGTCACGTGCCTCACGCACATCGGTTTGAAACACATTGATGACCATTGGCGTGTCGACCACGATGCCATACATCAGCATGTAGTAGGTGGCGAACGCTGCCAGCAGCAACAGCAGGCTGATGGCAGGCTTGAGCGTCCAGCGCCAGGCCAGCAGCGACAGCAGCACTGTGATGGCGCCCGCGATGATGAGTGCAAACGCAGCACTGAAAACCAAGCCCTTGAAGCCCGAAATATCGGGCAGCCTGCTGAGGGTTTGCCACAGCGCGAGGTTACCGGCGACAGCCAGCCAGACACTGGCCAAAAGGACGATCAGTGCCGGTGAGCGGGGCGTGCGTAAATGCACTTGGGTGAACATGAGTCGCATGACAGCAGCGGTTTCAACAGGCGGGGGACAACAGCGCGTGATCAGGTGGGCCAGGTGCTGCCGTGTTCGGGCACCAAGGCACGCCAACTCAAGTCGCGCTCAATCCGTTGGCGCAGCGCGTCAGAGGCTTCGGGTTCACCGTGCACCACATATACCTGATCGGGTTTGGACTTCATCTGCTTCAACCAATCGATCAGTTGCGACGCGTCGGCATGGGCGGACGATGACGTGAGCTGCACCACCTCAGCATGCACAGCCACGTCTTGGCCATGCAAACGCAGCATGGGGCCGCCGCCCGCCAAGGTGGCACCACGCGTGCCGGGGGCTTGGTAGCCGGTGAGGATCACCATGTTGCGGTGGTCTGGCAGGTAGTGCGCCAAGTGGTGCAGCACACGGCCACCAGTGGCCA
The DNA here is from genome assembly GCA_041311135.1 of Comamonadaceae bacterium. GTDB lineage: Bacteria > Pseudomonadota > Gammaproteobacteria > Burkholderiales > Burkholderiaceae_C > Limnohabitans. The sequence continues at coordinate 10,032 of JBFYKC010000065.1, forward strand.
TGCCGCTGGCTGCCAAGATCACCATGGGGCCGTGTCGCTTCGACAAGGCTTTGGATTGCTCCGTGGTCTCCACCATGGTGGCCACGTGCTTCAAACCCTTCAGCGCATGCGTATTCAAACGGTGCGCATCTGGGTGGCGCTGGAACAAGTCGGTGGTGTGCACTGCCATCGGGCTGTCTAAAAAGATGGGCAAGCCAGCAGGAATGTCGCCACGTTCTTTCATCACATCAATCGCGTGCAGCAGGGCTTGCGCCCGCCCCACGGCAAACACGGGCACCACGGCCACGCCACCACGAGCAGCTACTTTTTTCAGCGCTGGTGCCAACTCTGCCATGATGTCTTCGTGCGGGTGTTCGCGGTTGCCGTAGGTGGATTCGATCAACACCGTGTCCGCATCAGGGGGCGGTGCAGGTGGGTTCATGATCAAGTCGTCAGGGCGTCCCACATCGCCGCTGAACAAGATGCGCCGACCCGCCACTTCGACCAACACACTGGCAGCCCCCAAGATGTGGCCAGCGGTGGTGAAGGTGGCTTTCCAACCAGGAATGGGCGAGAAGGTTTTTGTTTCGCGCTCGGGCTTGAGCAGTTGCAGAGACAACAGTGCATCGTGCTTGCCATACAACGGCATGGCAGGTTCGTGTTTGGTATAGCCGTGGCGGTTTAAAAAGGCCGCATCTTCTTCTTGAATGTGGCCGCTGTCAGGCAGCAAGATGGCGCACAAATCACAGGTGGCCGGCGTGGCGTGGATGTGGCCACGAAAGCCTTGGCGGTACAGCAGCGGCACGTAGCCGCTGTGGTCCAAGTGGGCATGGGTGAGGATCACCGCATCGACATCGGTAGGGGTGACGGGCAGTGGGCTCCAGTTGCGCAAGCGCAGCTGTTTGTAGCCTTGAAACAAACCGCAATCGACCAGCAGTTGTTTGCCTGCATGTTCGACCAAGTATTTGGAACCGGTGACAGTACCGGTTCCCCCCAAGAAGGTGATGTTGACGCTCATGTGCGAAGTATCCCCTTTTTAGGGGCATCCCTCCGCACGTTCAGTTGAAAAAGCGCTTCAACTTGTCCGCCCATCCACCCTCGGCGGGCGAATGTTTGTTGCCACCTTTTTTCAACGACTCGTCCAGCTCTTTGAGCAACTTGCGTTGGTGTTCGGTCAGCTTGACCGGTGTCTCCACCGTGATGTGGCAATACAAGTCGCCGGGGAAGCTGGAGCGCACGCCTTTGATGCCTTTGCCACGCAAGCGGAACTGCTTGTCGTTTTGGGTGCCTTCTGGAATGTCGATGGCTGCTTCGCCCGCCAAGGTCGGCACGCGAATTTCGCCACCCAAGGCCGCCGTGGTGAAGCTGATGGGTACAGAGCAATGCAGGTCGTCGCCATCACGCTCAAAGATGTCGTGCTTTTTGATGCGAATTTCGATGAACAAATCACCGGGAGGTCCACCATTGGTGCCAGGCTCGCCGTTGCCGGTGCTGCGAATGCGCATACCGTCGTCGATGCCCGCAGGGATTTTGACCTCGAGTGTTTTTTGTTTCTTGATCTTGCCTTGGCCATGGCAGCTGGTGCATGGGTCGGGAATGATCTTGCCGGAGCCGCGGCAGTGCGGGCAGGTTTGCTGCACGCTGAAAAAGCCTTGGCGCATTTGCACCTGACCACTGCCATGGCAGGTGGTACAGGTCTTGGCGGAGGTGCCAGGCTTGGCACCGCTGCCGTGGCAGGTTTCGCAGTCGTCCCAACCTGGAATTTTCAGTTGCGCGTCTTTGCCATTGGCCGCTTCTTCCAGCGTGATTTCCATGGCGTAGCTCAGGTCGTTGCCGCGGTAAACCTGACGGCCACCGCCGCGACGTTGTTGACCAAAGATATCGCCAAAGATGTCACCAAACGCCTCACCAAAACCAGCGCCGCCAAAGCCACCGTGTCCCCCACGCATGTTGGGGTCGACACCTGCATGACCGTACTGGTCATAAGCTGCGCGTTTTTCAGGGTCCGACAGCATCTCGTAGGCCTCTTTGACCTCTTTGAACTGCGCCTCGGCATCCCTGGCTTTGTCGCCTTGGTTGCGGTCAGGGTGGTACTTCATCGCGAGTTTGCGATAAGCCTTTTTGATCTCGTCGTCGCTCGCACCTTTGGACAGGCCGAGTACTTCATAAAAATCGCGTTTGGACATGGTGTGGGCAGTGCCGTGTTTGAAGGGGCTTGATCAAGACTTCGCCGCGTGTTCACCTTTTCAGGCGAAACGCGGCGAGGTCGTCTCAGAAGGTTGGAAAAGGGGATTAGCCTTTTTTGACTTCTTTCACTTCAGCGTCGACCACGTTGTCGTCTGCTGGTTTGGCTTCGGCTCCAGGGGCTGCACCACCGGCAGCTTGTGCCGCTTGCATGTCAGCGTAGACTTTTTCGCCCAGTTTTTGTGACGCAGTCATCAAGGCTTCGGTCTTGGCATCGATGGCGGCTTTGTCGTCGCCCTTCAATGCTTCTTCCACTTCTTTGATGGCTGCTTCGATGGCTTCTTTCTCGCCTGCGTCGAGCTTGTCGCCGTGCTCGCCCAAGCTCTTCTTCACGCTGTGCACAGCGGCGTCGGCTTGGTTGCGGGATTGCACGATTTCGAGTTTCTTCTTGTCTTCGGCGGCGTTCAACTCGGCGTCTTTCACCATTTGTTGAATTTCGTCTTCGCTCAAACCAGAGTTGGCTTTGATCGTGATCTTGTTTTCTTTGCCGGTGGCTTTGTCTTTGGCGCCCACGTGCAAGATGCCGTTGGCGTCAATGTCAAACGACACTTCAATTTGAGGTGTGCCACGTGCAGCAGGTGCAATGCCTTCGAGGTTGAACTCGCCCAAGCTCTTGTTGCCCGACGCCATTTCGCGCTCGCCTTGGTAGACCTTGATGGTCACCGCAGGTTGGTTGTCTTCAGCGGTTGAGAAGGTTTGTGCAAACTTGGTCGGGATGGTCGTGTTTTTGGCGATCATCTTGGTCATCACGCCACCCAAGGTTTCGATGCCCAAAGACAACGGTGTCACGTCGAGCAACAGCACGTCGGTGCGGTCGCCAGACAACACTTGACCTTGAATCGCAGCGCCCACAGCCACGGCTTCGTCGGGGTTCACGTCACGACGTGGCTCTTTGCCGAAGAACTCTTTCACCTTGTCTTGCACCTTGGGCATGCGGCTCATGCCGCCGACCAAGATCACGTCATCGATGTCGCCCACAGACACGCCTGCATCTTTGATGGCGGTGCGGCAAGGGGCGATGGTGCGCTCGATCAACTCGTCCACCAGTTGTTCCAACTTGGCGCGGTTGAGCTTGATGTTCAAGTGCTTGGGACCTGTGGCATCGGCCGTGATGTAAGGCAAGTTGATGTCGGTGGCAGCCGATGAGGACAACTCGATCTTGGCTTTCTCTGCCGCTTCTTTCAGGCGTTGCAAGGCCAACACGTCTTTCGACAAATCGACGCCAGACTCTTTCTTGAACTCGGCAATGATGAAGTCGATGATGCGTTGGTCAAAGTCTTCACCACCCAAGAAGGTGTCACCGTTGGTGGACAACACTTCAAATTGTTTTTCGCCATCGACGTCCGCGATTTCGATGATGGACACGTCAAACGTACCGCCGCCCAAGTCATACACCGCAATCTTGCGATCGCCTTTTTCGGTTTTGTCCAAACCAAAGGCCAACGCAGCAGCCGTGGGTTCGTTGATGATGCGCTTGACGTCCAAGCCGGCGATGCGGCCTGCATCTTTGGTGGCTTGGCGTTGTGCGTCGTTGAAGTAAGCGGGCACCGTGATGACGGCTTCGGTCACTTCTTCGCCGAGGTAGTCTTCGGCGGTTTTCTTCATCTTGCGCAGAATTTCAGCGCTGATTTGTGGGGGGGCCAACTTGTTGCCGCGCACTTCCACCCAGGCGTCGCCGTTGTCGGCTTTGGCAATGGTGTAAGGCATCAAGTCGATGTCTTTTTGAACTTCTTTTTCGCTGAACTTGCGGCCAATCAAACGCTTCACCGCGTACAGGGTGTTGCGTGGGTTGGTCACGGCTTGACGCTTGGCGGATGCGCCCACCAAGATTTCGCCGTCTTCTTGATACGCAATGATCGACGGGGTGGTGCGTGCGCCTTCGGCGTTTTCGATCACCTTGGTCGTGTTGCCTTCCATGATGGCCACGCACGAGTTGGTGGTGCCCAAGTCAATACCAATGATTTTTCCCATGATTAACTCCAGTAATTTTTAAGAATTCAGATGAACGGTAGATGCGGATAACCCTGCCGTTTTCAAGTGTTTATTTCGGTGCGGCCACGGTGACCAAGGCTGGGCGCAACACGCGCTCGGCAATCAAGTAACCCTTTTGCAGTACGGTGACCACGGTGTTGGCTTCTTGGTCGGCAGGCACCACGCTGATGGCTTGGTGTTGCGCGGGGTCGAACTTCGCGCCGGCGGCGGGGTCAATGGCCACAATCTTGTTGCGTTCCAAGGCGCTCTTGAGCTGGCGCAAGGTGGCTTCTGCCCCTTCGCGGATTTGTTCGGGCGTGGCGGTTTGCACGGCCAAGCCAGCCTCCAGGCTGTCGAGCACGGGCAGCAAGCTGTCGGCAAAGCTTTCGAGCGCGAATTTGCGGGCCTTGGAGACTTCTTCGTCGGCGCGGCGGCGGGCGTTTTGCACATCGGCCTGCCCACGGATGTATTGGTCTTGCAGCTCGGCGACTTTGGCTTGCAAAGCGGCCACTTCGGCTTGGGCTGCGGCCAAGGGGTCGAGTGCGGCTGCGGGATCGGCCGATGCAGGGGCCTCAGCGGCGGGCGCCATGCCGGCCATGTGAGAGGCTAAATGGTCAGCGGCAGAGGGTGCGGCTGCGGAGTCTTTGTTTTCTGTAGGTTCTGACATGCTTTGTAGGGCTTGTTGGAGTGAGATTCAGCGAAGCTGAGGGCAACCAACCCTATTTCAAGAGGGGTTTTGTAAAAAAATCAGGTGCAAAACAAAGCGGGGCCAAGCCCCGCTTGTCACCTGCCGTCAAAAACTGCCGGATGAAACCTGCTTATTCGAGGCCGAGCAATTCGACGTCGAACTTGAGGGTGGCGTTGGGGGGAATCACACCGCCTGCGCCGCGTGCGCCGTAGCCCAGCTCGGGGGGGATGATCAGCGTGCGTTGGCCGCCGATCTTCATGCCTTGCACGCCTTCGTCCCAGCCTTTGATCACCATGCCAGCGCCCAGGGGGAAGTCAAACGGGTCATTGCGGTCGCGGCTGGAGTCAAACTTGGCGCCTTGTTCGCCGTTCTGGTAGAGCCAACCGGTGTAGTGCACGATGACGTGTTGGCCAGCGGCAGCTTCAGCTCCGTCGCCCACCACGTGGTCAATGTATTGCAGGCCGGAAGGGGTCGTGTTCATGGCAAATCCTTGAGGGGTAAAAAGCAAAGCCTTAGAGTGTACCGAGGCTGGCGATGGCCCAAGAAAAAGCCCCGATGCGCGGGGCATCGGGGCTTGGCTGAACGGGTTCGTTCAAGTGTTTACATCTTGCACAAAGGTGAAGGAGGTGGGGTCAAAGACGCTGGGTAGGTGTCTTCGATCACAGGACGCAAAACACCGTCCACGTTCTTCACACGACCCACGTAGTTAGGCAGCATCAATTGGTTGTCTGCGGCGCGCATGGTGACTTTGCCGTAGATGGTGTTGAGTTCTGCGCCACGCAAGGCCTTGCTCACGTCTTCAGGCTTCACGCTCTTGGCCAAACGCACGCCGTCAAACATGACTTGCGCGCCGTTGTAGGCCTGGCCTTCGGCATCGGTGGGCACCCGGTTGAATTTGGCTTTCCAAGCCGCCACGAACTCTTTGTTGCGTGGGTTGTTCAAGTCAGCGGCATAGCCGGAGTTGCCAGGCACGCCTTCGAGGTTTTTGCCGGTGGCATTGATGATGAAGTTCGAGATCAACGCATGGCCGATCAACGGTGTGTTGGGGATCAGGTTGAATTCGCCAGCTTGTTTGACAAATGCCATCGCATCACGACCCACTTCGGCCACCCAGATGCCGTCCACGTTCGCGGCTTTGAGTTGCGCGATGTAAGGCGAAAAGTCCTTGGTGCCCATGGGAACGTACAAGGTCAGCGGTACTTTTTTGCCTTGGGCTTCCATGGCTTTCTTGAACGATTCACCCGAGTCGCGGCCCCACACGTAGTCAGCCGCAATCACGGCGAAGGTGTTGCCTTTGATCTTCTTGGCCCACTCGTTGATCATGGCGATGTCCATGGCGTCCGAGTGGTTGGTGCGGAAGCTGCGGGGCTTGCAGGTGTCACCGGTCAGCTTGTCAGATTTGCTGGCCTGGATGAAGTACGCCGCATCCCAGCGCTCTAAGTTTTGGGCAATCGCCAAAGAGATAGAAGAGGGGACGGCACCGATCAACAGGTTGTAGCCATCACGCGCCATTTTTTCGGCCACGCGGCGGCCTGCGTCTGGGGTACTTTCGTCATCGCCTTCGACGACTTCGACTTTGCGGCCATCGACGCCACCTTTGCTGTTGGCTTCGTCAATCGCGAATTTCACTGCGCGCATGACCTCTTCGCCTTGTTCTGCGAACACGCCTGACTTGGATGACACCAAGCCGACTTTCACAGGGTCTTTGCCTTGCGCCATGACGCCGAAAGGCAAGGCCGTGACGAGGGCCGCGCTGGCCAACAGTTGAACTATTTTTTTATGTTGCATGCTTGTCTCCTAGGAATAAAGGATTGCCGGAATCGGTCCGACGGCCGTTGGGAACAGGAAAAGAGATGGCTTAGACCATCACGTGGCTTTCTAAATCTTTCAGGCCTTCGGGCGAGTTCGTCACTACCCCTTGCGCCACGACCGAGCCTTTGGCCATGGCCAAGTAACGGTGCGCCACGCGGGCGACCAAGCTCATGTTTTGTTCGATCAGCAGCAAGGCGGTGCCTTCGGCGGCCACGCGGTTGAAGATGTCAGCAAGTTGGTCCACGATGACCGGGGCCAAGCCCTCGGTGGGTTCGTCTAACAAAATCAAGCTGGGGTTGGCCATCAAGGCGCGGCCCACTGCGAGCATTTGTTGTTGCCCACCCGACAAGGCGGTGCCAGGTGTGTGTGCGCGCTCTTGCAAGATGGGAAAGAGCTTGTAAATTTCTGGCACGGTCCAAGGACCTTTGCGTCCCACAGCGGCACCGAGCAACAGGTTTTCTTCCACGGTCAAGTTGGCGATGATGCAGCGTCCTTGGGGCACTACCGCAATGCCGTGTTGTGCGGCCAAGTAGGCGCGTGGGCGAGCGATTTCTGCGTGGCCCAAATGAAGGTGGCCTCCTTTCAAATCGGCCAAGCCCAAAATGGTGTTCACCACCGTGGTTTTGCCCACGCCGTTGCGACCGATTAAGGCCACCCGTTCGCCTGCATTCACATGCAAGCTCAAGCCGTGCAGGATGTGGGCCGCGCCGTAGTAGGCATGGATATTTTTCAAGTTCAGTAAGGCGCTCATGCCGCACTCCCCAAATAAGCTTCGCGTACCCGTGGGTCTGCGCGCACAGCCGCAGGTTCACCACTGGCGATGACGCGGCCGAGTTCAAACACAGTGACCACATCGGAAATGCCAAACACCACGTCCATGTCGTGCTCCACCAGCAACACCGACACGTCCCAGCGTGACGTCAAGGCTTTCAGGTGGTGCGCCAAGTCGTGCGATTCTTTTACCGACAACCCCGCCATCGGTTCGTCCAGCAACAACACCGTGGGGCGTCCGACCAAGGCCAGCGCCAAGTCCAAGCGACGTTGTTCGCCGTAGCCCAGGTCTTCAGCCATCACGTGGGCCAGGCGGTCGAGTTCGAGTTCTTTCAGCACCGCGTCGGCATCGGCGGCCGAGTCTTGGACGCCCATCTTGTGCGAGGCCAGCTCCACTTGTTTGCGCACGGGCATACCACCAAAAATGCTGGTGCGTTGGAAGCTGCGCGACAAACCCAACATGCGGCGTTCGACCACGCCCATCTCGCTCACGTCGGTGCCACGCAAGGTGACCTTGCCGCGCGTCAGGCGACGACGGCCCGTGATGGCATCAATCACCGTGGACTTGCCTGCGCCGTTGGGGCCGATCAAGCCGCGGATTTGACCTTTTTCCAAGGTCAGCGATACACCGTCCACGGCTTTGACGCCCCCGTAGTGGATGGCCACGTCCTCGGCCTCAAGTACATAAGAAGAATTGCTCATGAGAGTCTCCGTGTCTGTGTGCGACTCAATGTGCGCCAGCTTTGGCGCGTGAAGCAGCAGCGGGCTTGCCCTGCCACAAGGCTTGCAACGCACCCGCGATACCGGTGGGCGAGAACACGATGACCGCGATCAACGCGACGCCAAAAATGGACATCCAGTGGGTGGCGTAATCGCCCACCACGTCTTTGAAGATGAAATA
>JBFYKC010000099.1:0-2753 GCA_041311135.1 Comamonadaceae bacterium
CGGCCAGCGTGCCAGATGCCGCATACGCTGCAGTTGGCGTAGATGTGGTGGATGCCGCTACTGCGTGGGCCAGCGATTTGGTGCTGAAAGTGCGCGCACCTGAAGCTGCTGAGTTGCCGCATGTCAAGCCTGGTAGCGCGGTGATTGGCATGCTCGAGCCTTTCAATGCAGAAGGCTTGCAGCGCTTGGCTGCAGCCGGTGCCACAGGTTTTGCCCTAGAGGCTGCGCCGCGCACCACACGGGCACAAAGCATGGACGTGTTGTCCAGTCAAGCCAACATTGCGGGCTACAAAGCGGTCATGTTGGCCGCCGACAAATACCAACGGTTCTTCCCCATGCTGATGACAGCGGCTGGCACGGTCAAAGCGGCACGCGTGGTTATTCTGGGGGTGGGCGTGGCGGGCTTGCAGGCGATTGCCACCGCCAAACGTTTGGGCGCGGTGATTGAAGCCACCGATGTACGCCCCAGCGTGAAAGAACAAGTGGAGTCACTTGGAGCCAAGTTCATTGACGTGCCCTTCGAGAGCCAGGACGAAAAAGACGCCGCCGAGGGCGTGGGGGGCTATGCCCGCCCTATGCCACAAAGCTGGCTAGACCGTCAAAAAATAGAAGTGGCTAAACGTGTGGCTTTGGCCGATATCGTGATCACCACCGCATTGATTCCTGGGCGCGCCGCGCCCGTGCTGGTGACCGAAGACATGGTGAAAGCCATGAAACCCGGGGCGGTGATCATTGACATCGCAGCAGGCAAAGGCGCCAACGGTACCGACGGCAACTGCCCGCTCACCGAGGCCGGAAAAACTGTCATCAAACATGGCGTGACCCTGGTGGGAGAAACCAACTTGCCGGCCTTGGTGGCGGCAGATGCCAGTGCGCTCTATGCACGCAATGTGCTGGACTTCTTAAAACTCATCATCAACAAAGAAGGTGCCCTGCACATTGATTTGGACGATGACATCGTGGCAGCGTGTTTGGTCACGCGCGACGGTGCGGTGGTGAAGAAATAAAACACAAGAACCCATCAAGGAACTCAATCATGGATGCTGTTTCCCCCACCCTCGTGAACCTGATTATTTTTGTGCTCGCCATTTACGTGGGTTACCACGTGGTGTGGACGGTCACGCCTGCGTTGCACACGCCCTTGATGGCGGTCACCAATGCCATTTCTGCCATCGTCATTGTGGGGGCCATGCTGGCGGCTGCGATGACGGAAACCACTTTGGGTAAAACCATGGGGGTGTTGGCGGTGGCGCTGGCAGCGGTCAATGTGTTTGGTGGCTTCATGGTCACGCGCCGGATGTTGGAGATGTTCAAGAAAAAGGACAAACCAACCAAGGCGATGACAGGAGACGCAGCATGAATTTCGACTTCGTTTCTATGAACTTGGTCACCTTGCTGTATTTGGTGGCCAGCGTTTGCTTTATCCAAGCGCTCAAAGGCTTGAGCCATCCCACGACCTCGATTCGCGGCAATGTGTTTGGTATGACAGGCATGACGATTGCGGTGCTCACCACGGCCGCCTTGATTGTCAAACTGTCGGGCTCAGGCGCTGGTATGAGCTGGGTCTTGCTTGGCTTGGTGGTGGGCGGCGGTGCTGGCACCGTCATGGCGCAGCGTGTTGAGATGACCAAGATGCCCGAGCTGGTGGCGTTCATGCATAGCATGATTGGTTTGGCGGCGGTGTTCATTGGCGTGGCCGCGGTGGCAGAGCCATGGGCCTTTGGCATCACGCCACCGCCGCAAGAAGTGGTCACCAAATTTCAAACCAATTCTGGTTGGGTGATCACCGAGTTGATGCAGCGCTTCCCCATCCCCGCAGGCAACCGTTTGGAACTGTTCCTCGGTGCCGCGATTGGTGCCATCACCTTCAGCGGTTCGGTGATTGCGTTTGGCAAGTTGTCGGGCAAATACAAATTCCGTTTGTTCCAAGGTACGCCGGTGAACTTCGCGGGCCAGCATTTGCTGAACCTGGCACTGGGCTTGGTCACCATTGGGTTGGGTTTGTTGTTTGTGGTGACAGAAAGCTGGAGTGCTTTCTTTGCCATGTTGGCCTTGTCGTTTGTGATGGGCGTGCTCATCATCATCCCGATTGGCGGTGCCGACATGCCCGTGGTGGTGTCCATGCTCAACAGCTATTCGGGCTGGGCGGCAGCGGGCATTGGTTTCTCGTTGAACAACAGCATGTTGATCATTGCGGGTAGCTTGGTGGGGAGTTCAGGCGCGATCCTGAGTTACATCATGTGCAAAGCGATGAACCGTTCGTTCTTTAGCGTCATCTTGGGTGGCTTTGGGGCCGAGGCGGTCACTGCGGGCGGTGGTTCGCAAGAGCAGCGTCCTGTCAAGAGCGGCAGTGCAGACGATGCGGCTTACATCTTGGCGAACGCTGAAACCGTGGTGATCGTGCCAGGTTACGGTTTGGCCGTAGCACGTGCGCAGCATGCGGTGAATGAGTTGGCTGAAAAACTGATGCACAAAGGCATCACTGTGAAATACGCCATTCACCCGGTGGCTGGCCGTATGCCGGGTCACATGAATGTGCTGCTCGCAGAAGCCGAAGTGCCGTATGACCAAGTGTTTGAGATGGAAGACATCAATGGCGAGTTCGGACAAGCCGACGTGGCCATCATTTTGGGAGCAAACGACGTGGTGAACCCCGCCGCGTTGGAAAAAGGCAGCTCCATTTACGGCATGCCGATTTTGGAGGCTTACAAAGCCAAAACGGTGATCGTGAACAAGCGCTCGATGGCCTCTGG
>JBFYKC010000122.1:0-9997 GCA_041311135.1 Comamonadaceae bacterium
GAAGACCAACGCTTGCTCACCATCAGCGGCGCGTTGCCCGCCGAGCGCATCATGGGCGTGGAAACAGGCGGATGCCCGCACACGGCGATTCGTGAAGACGCATCGATCAATCTCGAAGCGATTGACCGTATGTTGGTTGATTTCCCCAATGCCGATGTGGTGTTCATTGAGAGCGGCGGCGACAACTTGGCTGCTACGTTCAGTCCTGAGTTGAGCGATTTGACGATCTATGTGATCGACGTCGCCGCAGGCGAAAAGATCCCGCGCAAAGGCGGCCCCGGCATCACCAAGAGCGATTTGTTTGTGATCAACAAAACCGACCTTGCGCCACATGTGGGCGCCGACTTGTCGGTGATGAAGGCGGACACCATCCGCATGCGCACCACGGCCAGCGGCTTGAAGCCCTTTGTGATGACCAACTTGCGCACCTTGGATGGGTTGCAAGAGGTGGTCAAGTTCATCGAGACCAGGGGGATGTTGGTCGGTTAGAAATATGATCTAACCCCATTCAATAGGAGTACGCGATGCTAGTCACGACAGCTGTTTTCGCCAGTATCTTGGCCTTGATGTTCATCAAGCTCTCATTCAACGTCATTGGTTTCCGACGTAAAAACAAAATCTCACTTGGCGCGGGCGGTGTGGACGAGCTGGAGCGAGCCATTCGGGCGCATGGCAATTTTGCTGAATACGTGCCGTTAGGCTTGTTTCTGATGGGGGCCTTGGAACTCAATGGCGCACCTTTGGAGTTGGTTGCACTTCTGGGCGCGTTGCTGGTCGTCGGACGCTACTTCCATGCCAAGGGCATCAATGAGCCACCTCCTGAGTTCACCAACCGTGTGAGAGGCATGAAGCTCACGTTTGCGGCACTTGGCTTGTCGGCGATCGCCAATATCGGGTGGGTCGGATATTTGGTTGTTTCCTCGACCTAATTAACGTAGCCCTTCGTATGAAATCGTGATGGGCGCGTGGTCTGAGAATTTTTCGTCTTTGTAAATCGCTTCGCTGCGCGCTTTCGCTGCCACGGCTGGTGTGGCCAAGTGGTAGTCCAAACGCCAACCCACGTTGTTCGCGTAGGCCTGGCCCCGGTTGCTCCACCAGGTGTAGCAAGCGTCTGTGGTGTCGGGTTGCAACTGGCGGTAGACATCCACAATGCCACCTTCGGTGGTGAGTTGCGTCATCCACGCGCGTTCTTCGGGCAAAAAGCCACTGTTCTTTTGGTTGCCCTTCCAGTTCTTTAAATCGGCTTCTTTGTGCGCGATGTTGATGTCGCCGCACAGCACAAACTCACGTTCTTTTTTGAGCGCTTGTAGGTGGGGATACATGGCTGCCAAGAAACGGTATTTGGCATCCTGGCGTTCTGGCCCGGACGAACCACTGGGGAAGTAGCTGCTGATGATCGACAGCTTTTGGTGCGGTGTGTCAAAACGCAGTTCCACATAGCGGCCTTCGGCATCGAACTCGCCGCCATCAAAACCCACGATCACGTCGCTCGGTTCGTGACGGGTGTACACGCCCACACCGGAGTAGCCCTTTTTCTCGGCATAGTGAAAGTGACCTTTCAAGCCGGCCAAGGTGTCGAACGTGCCTTCCACATCGGGGGCTTGGGCTTTGATTTCTTGTACGCAAATACAATCAGGGCTGGCTTTTTCGAGCCAAGCTTCCACGCCCTTGCGGGCGGCCGAACGAATGCCGTTGAGGTTGAGGCTGGTTAGTTTGAACAAGGAATTCCCCATGAGTCAGAGTGCTGCAGCCAACGACGCGTTGGCGCAAGAGTTTGTGCAATTTTCGCTGGATTGCGGCGTGCTGAAATTTGATGAGTTCAAAACCAAGGCCGGCCGCATGTCGCCGTACTTTTTCAATGCAGGCTTGTTTGACGATGGTGCCAAGTTGGGCAAGCTGGCCAGCTTTTATGCACAACGCTTGATGCAAAGCGGCATCGAATTCGACATGATTTTTGGCCCCGCCTACAAAGGCATTCCCTTGGGCGCGGCCGTGGCGATTGAGCTGGCGCGTTTGGGCAAGAACGTGCCGTTTGCCTACAACCGCAAGGAAGCCAAAGACCATGGTGAAGGCGGCAGCTTGGTGGGCGCGCCGCTCAAAGGCCGTGTGTTGATCGTCGACGACGTGATGAGTGCGGGCACCGCAGCGCGCGAATCCATCTCTCTGATCAAAGCCGCCGGCGCCACGCCACATGCGGTGGCGATTGCGCTGGACCGTCAAGAGATGGCCACCGAAAAACAAGCCGATGGCACCACCCAAGACGTGCCCTATAGCGCCGTGCAATACGTGCGTGAACACGTGGGCTTGCAGGTGTGCTGCATTGCGCAGCTGTCAGACCTGCTGGCCTACTTGGCCTCACAAGGCGGCAACGAGCTGGGACAGCACCTGCCCAAGGTGCAGGCTTACCGAGACAAGTACGGCGTCTGAATCAGGCCGCAGCACCCATCAGATAGTCACCCTTGCCCAGCGTCACGCCGTTGTGGCGCAGGATGGCGTAGGCCGTGGTGATGTGGAAGAACATATTGGGTAGCGCCCAAGTTTTGAGGTAATCCTCGGCCGACAGTGTGCGAGTGGCCGTCTTGCCGACGGGAAAGGTGATTTCCTTGGTCTCTTGCCCATCGAGCGCACTGGCCGGCACGGTGTTCAGCCAAGCGATGGTCTTGTCGATGCGGTCCAGCAACTCGTCCAGCGTGTTTTCGGTGTTCTCGTACTTGGGCGCCTCCAGACCGCTGATGCGTGCCACGCACAGCTTGGGCGCATCGCAGGCAATGCAGATCTGCGTCTTGAACGGCAACATGTCTGGCGCCAGTCGGTATTGCACCAGCACTTGTTCGTCATAACCGCGTGCAGTCACATCGGCCTGGGCTTTGCTCAGGATGTGGCGCAGATTGCCTAGGAATGTGGTGAAGACCGGGAGGGAGGCAGAGGAGAGGGTGATGGACATGCGAGTTCCTTTGCTTAGCCGAGTTTTTTCATCAACAACGCATTCACCTGCGCAGGGTTGGCCTTGCCTTTGCTGGCTTTCATGATCGGGCCGACCAAGCCGTTCAAGGCTTTGGTGTTGCCGGCTTTGAACTCTTCTACGTTTTTGGGGTTGGCGGCCAGTACCTCGTCGATGATGGCTTCCAACGCGGCGGTGTCGTTGATTTGTTTCAGGCCTTTGGCTTCGATGATGGCGTCGACGTCACCTTCCTTGTTCCACAGGCCATCAAACACCTGGCGCGCAGCGCTGTTGCTGATGGTGTTGTCGCTGATGCGCGTGATCAGCGCGCCAAGTTGTGCGGCGCTGACGGGGATGTTGTCAAACGTCACCTCTCCACTGTTGAGGCGGCGTGACACCTCGCCCATGATCCAGTTGCTGGCCAACTTAGGTTGGTTGCATGCCTTGGCCGTGGCTTCAAAGTAAGCAGCTGCGGCCTTGCTTTGGGTGAGCAAGGTGGCGTCGTATTCGGGCAGGGCGTAGTCTTTGACGAAGCGCTCGGCCATGACACGCGGCAGTTCGGCCATCTCGGCCTTGACGCGTTCGACCCAGTCGCGGCCAATCACCAGCGGGGGCAGGTCGGGGTCGGGGAAGTAGCGGTAGTCGGCCGCGTCTTCTTTGGTGCGCATGGCGCGGGTTTCGCCAGTGTCGGGGTCGAACAGCACGGTGGCTTGCTCAATCGCGTGGCCGTCTTCAATTTGGTCGATCTGCCAACGCACTTCGTAGTCGATGGCTTGTTGCATGAACTTGAAGCTGTTCAAGTTTTTGATCTCGCGGCGTGTGCCCAGCGGCGCGCCGGGCTTGCGCACCGACACGTTGGCATCGCAGCGGAACGAGCCCTCCTGCATGTTGCCGTCGCAAATGCCGATCCAGGTGACGATTTTGTGCAGCTCTTTGGCATACGCCACGGCTTCGTCGCTGGATCGGATGTCGGGTTCGGTCACGATCTCGAGCAGCGGTGTGCCTGCGCGGTTCAAGTCGATGCCGGATTGACCCACGAAGTCTTCGTGCAGCGATTTGCCCGCGTCTTCTTCGAGGTGCGCGCGCACCAAGCGCACAGTTTTGTGCACCGTCTCTTTGCCTTCTTCGAGGTAGAACGACACCTCGCCGCCTTGCACCACCGGA
Organism: Comamonadaceae bacterium; assembly: GCA_041311135.1. Taxonomy (GTDB): domain Bacteria; phylum Pseudomonadota; class Gammaproteobacteria; order Burkholderiales; family Burkholderiaceae_C; genus Limnohabitans. The sequence goes on from JBFYKC010000122.1 coordinate 4,106, forward strand.
ATTTCAAACTGGCTGATTTGATAGCCCTTGGGCAGGTCGGGGTAGAAGTAGTTTTTGCGCGCAAAGATGCTGCGCTCTGCGATGTGCGAGTTGACGGCCAAGCCAAACTCGATGGCGCGCTCAACCGCACCCACGTTCATCACGGGCAAGGTGCCGGGCAGGGCCATGTCCACGGCGCAGGCTTGTGTGTTGGGCTCCGCACCAAAGGCGGTGGACGCCCGGCTGAAAATTTTGCTCTGCGTGGAGAGCTGGGCGTGGGTTTCAAAGCCGATGACGACTTCGTAGCCTTGAACTAACTTGGGTGCATTCATTTAAACGCCCTCCGGCTTGGCGTTATGGAAATCGGTGTGCAGTTGGAACTGGTGCGCCACGTTGAGCAACTTGGCTTCTTGCAAGTAGTTGCCAATGAGCTGCATGCCCACGGGCATGTGGTCAGCACCAAAGCCAACCGGCACGCTCATGCCGGGCAAACCAGCGAGTGAAGCAGGCAGGGTGAAGATGTCGGCCAAATAGTCAGCCAGGGGATCGCTGGCGTTGTTGCCCAGCTTCCACGCGACGGTGGGGGCGACGGGGCCGGCGATGACGTCGCACTCGGCAAAGGCACGTTGGAAATCGTCGGCGATCATGCGGCGAATTTTTTGCGCTTGCAGGTAATACGCGTCGTAGTAGCCGTGGCTCAACACGTAGGCGCCGGTCATGATGCGGCGTTTGACCTCTTCGCCAAAGCCTTCGGCGCGGGTCTTTTTGTACATGTCGACCAAGTCGGTGTAGTCCTTGGCGCGGTGGCCAAACTTCACGCCGTCAAAGCGGCTCAGATTCGAGCTGGCTTCGGCGGGCGCAATGATGTAGTACACGGGAATGGCCAGCTCAGTGCGTGGCAGTGTGATGGGCACCAGCTTGGCACCTTGCCCCTCCAAGGTATGCAGCGCAGCATCAACTGCGGCGCGCACATCGGCGGCCAAGCCGTCGCCAAAAAACTCTTTGGGAATGCCGATGCGCAGGCCTTGCAAGCCGTCCCCTAGCTTGGCTGAGAAGTTCTCTGCGGGGACATCCAGCGACGTCGAGTCGCGGTCCAGGTCAGCTCCGCACATCGCTGACAGCAACAAGGCGCAGTCTTCGGCGCTGCGGGCCATGGGGCCGGCTTGGTCCAAGCTAGAGGCGTAGGCAATCATGCCGTAGCGAGAGGCGCGGCCATAGGTGGGCTTGATGCCGGTGATACCGCAAAAACTGGCCGGTTGGCGAATGGAGCCACCGGTGTCGGTGCCGGTGGCCGCGGGAGTCAAACGTGCGGCCACGGCCGCAGCGCTGCCGCCCGAGGAGCCGCCGGGAATGCGGGTGGCATCCCAGGGGTTTTTCACTGCGCCGTAGGCCGAGTTTTCGTTGGACGAGCCCATGGCGAACTCATCGCAGTTGAGTTTGCCCAAGGTCACCATGCCGGCGTCTTGTAGCTTGTGAACCACCGTGGCGTCAAACGGCGAACGGTAGCCGTCCAAGATTTTGGAGCCTGCGGTGGTGGGGAAGTCGCGCGTGACGAACACGTCTTTGTGCGCCAGTGGCACGCCCTCTAAGGCGCCGCCCGTGCCTGCGGCCAAGCGCGCGTCTGAGGCTTTGGCTTGAGCCAAGGTGGCGTTTTCGTTGAGGGCCAAGAACGAGCTCGTGGTGTCGGCTTTGGCGCGGACCAAGAAGTGCTGAGCCAGTTCAACGGCACTCACCTGTTTGGCGCGCAGGGCGGTGCTGAGTTCGCTCAGCGATTGGTTGTGGAGGGCTTGCGTCATGGGTTGGCTCTTATTCAATGACTTTGGGCACCAAGAACAAGCCGCGCTCGACAGCAGGGGCGCTCTGTTGGTTGGCGTCGCGTTGGTTGGGTTCGCTGGCCACATCGGGGCGCAGGCGCAGTTCAATGTGGGTGCCTGGCATGGCATCTACTGGGTGCGCCATGGGTACCACATTCGTGGTGTCTACCGCGCGAATTTGCTCAACGATGTCAAAAAAGTCATTGATTTTGTGCAACATGCGGGCCTGTTCGTCAGGCTGAAGTTCTAGCCGTGCCAAATTGGCGATGCGGCGAATGTCTTGGTCGTTCAGGGACATACTTTTATGGAGGGAGAAACCCGCGATTTACGGGCGATGCGGTATTATCTCGCCTTTGTGTCCGCGGCCGCGGGCAAGCTTAGAGGACAAACATGTTTGGATCTTTCCGTCGGTATTTCTCCACCGATTTGGCGATTGACTTAGGCACCGCCAACACCCTGATTTATGTACGTGACAAAGGCATCGTGTTGGACGAGCCTTCGGTTGTGTCGATTCGCCACGAAGGCGGCCCCCAAGGCAAGAAAACCATTCAAGCCGTAGGCCATGAAGCCAAGGCCATGTTGGGCAAAGTGCCTGGCAACATCGAAGCCATTCGCCCCATGAAAGACGGGGTGATTGCCGACTTCACAGTGACCGAGCAAATGCTCAAGCAGTTCATCAAGATGGTGCACCCCCGCTCGGTGTTGAAGCCCAGCCCCCGCATCATCATTTGCGTGCCTTGCGGTTCGACCCAAGTGGAGCGTCGCGCTATTCGCGAATCCGCCTTGGGCGCTGGCGCCTCCGAGGTCTACTTGATTGAAGAACCCATGGCAGCAGCCATCGGTGCCGGTCTGCCGGTGTCCGAAGCTTCTGGCTCGATGGTGGTGGACATTGGTGGTGGTACCACCGAAGTCGGCGTCATCAGCTTGGGCGGCATGGTCTACAAAGGCAGCGTGCGCGTGGGTGGCGACAAATTTGACGAAGCCATCATCAACTACATCCGTCGCAACTACGGCATGTTGATTGGTGAGCCCACCGCTGAAGCCATCAAGAAAGAAATCGGTTCGGCTTTCCCTGGCTCTGAAGTCAAGGAAATGGAAGTCAAAGGCCGCAACTTGTCTGAAGGTGTGCCACGCTCGTTCACGATTTCGTCGAACGAAATCTTGGAAGCCTTGACCGATCCCCTCAACAACATCGTCTCGGCCGTGAAAAACGCGTTGGAGCAAACACCTCCCGAACTGGGTGCAGACATTGCCGAGCGCGGCATGATGCTCACTGGCGGTGGCGCCTTGTTGCGTGACCTAGACCGCTTGTTGGCCGAAGAAACCGGCTTGCCCGTGCTGGTGGCAGAGGACCCACTGACTTGCGTGGTGCGCGGTTGCGGTCTGGCCCTTGAGCGTATGGAGCGTTTGGGCTCCATCTTCACGAGCGAATAACTCAGTGCCACTAGGCACCCTCGACCGCACGCCTCCGGCCTTCTTTAAGCAAGGCCCTTCCGCCGTTTCCAAATTACTTTTTTTCAGCGCTGTGTCGGTGCTGTTGATGGTGGCGGACGTGCGTTTTGGGGTGACCCAACCTTTGCGAGCCACCCTGTCGGTGGTGCTGTATCCGGTGCAATGGTTGGCCATGCGGCCCCAAGCGTTGGCCGAGTACTCCACGGAATATTTCGAAGCCCGCGATGTCGCGCAAGCCGCCGAGCGCGAGGCGCGCCAAGAGTTGTTGGTACAAGCGCGCCGCTCAGGACAAGTTGAGCAACTCGCGCTGGAAAACAGCCAGTTGCGCGAGTTGTTGAACTTGAGCAAACGCTTAGACACCAAAGGCATTGCGGCCGAGGTGTTGTACGACGCGGCCGACCCTTACACCCGCAAGCTCATCATTGACAAAGGCATGCTCAATGGCATCAAGCCCAGCTCGCCGGTGATGGACGAGCATGGCATCTTGGGCCAAGTGACCCATGTCCTGCCCTTGGTGAGCGAGGTGACTTTGGTGACCGATCGTGAACACTCCATTCCCGTGCTGAACACGCGCACCGGTGCGCGCGGTGTGGCGTATGGCGAAGCGGGTGGTGCACCTTTGTTAGAGCTGCGCTTTATGGCTACCAACGCCGACATTGAGGTGGGTGATTTGTTGTCCACCAGCGGCGTCGATGGCGTATATCCCGCTGGTGTGTTGGTGGGCAAGGTGACCAAGGTGGAGCGTCGCGCCGAAACCGCGTTTGCGCGCATCTTGTGTGAGCCCGTAGGTCGCGTACAGGGTGCGCGCCATGTGATGGTGCTCGACCCCCTGAGCGATCAGTTGCCCCCGCGTCCGCAAATTGAAAAACCCGCGCCAGTCGCAACGCACAAAGGAGCCCGCCGATGATCATGCCGCGCGGTCAACAGCTGCTGTTGCCAGCCAACCCGCTGTTTATTCTGGTGACCTTGCTGTCCGCCTTGTTTGCCAACATGGTGGTGAACATCAGCTTGGTCGGCAATGCTGCGTGGATGCCTGACTTCTTGGCCTTGGTGTTGGTGTTTTGGTGCGTGCACCAACCGCGCTTGGTTGGTATTGGTGTGGCCTTCTTTTTTGGAGTGGCCACCGATGTGCATCAGTCTGCGTTGTTGGGGCAGCATGCCTTGACTTATACCGTGTTGGGTTTCATGGCGATCATGATCCATCGCCGTTTGCTCTGGTTCACGGTGCCGTCGCAAGCCATGCAAGTCCTGCCGATTTTTGTGTTGGCCCATGCGCTTGAATTGTTGGTGCGCATGATGTCGGGCGCCCTGTTCCCTGGCTGGTCTATTTTGTTGGCGCCGCTGGTAGAGGCTTTGTTGTGGCCCATCGTCAGCGTGTTCTTGTTGGCTCCACAGCGCCGAGCGCCTAACCCAGACGCGAACCGACCGCTATGAGGGTGATTCGCGACATCGAATCCGACCTGCGTCGATTCAGGTCGCGCGTGGTGGTGGTGACGGGCGCGATTCTTGTCCTGTTCGGTTTGCTGTCCTTGCGCTTGTTTTATCTGCAGGTGGTGCGTTATGACGAATTCAACGCGCAAGCTGAAAATAACCGCACCGCCATCGTGCCCATCGTGCCCAACCGCGGCGTCATCATGGACCGCAATGGTGTGGTGTTGGCCACCAACTACTCGGCCTATACCTTAGAGATCACGTCCTCCAAAGTGGTGGCGCCGTTGGAAGAGGTGATCGAGCAGCTGTCGAGCGTCATCGACATCCAGCCACGCGACAAACGGCGCTTCAAAAAGCAAATGAGCGAATCGAAGAGCTTTGAATCGGTGCCCATTCGCAACCGCTTGACCGACGAAGAGGTGGCACGTTTTGCGGCCCAACGTTACCGCTTCCCTGGCGTTGAAATTCGCGCCCGTTTGTTCCGCAACTACCCCTACAACCAATTGGCCAGTCATGTGATTGGCTACATCGGTCGTATCAACCAAGCGGAAAAAGGCAAGATCGAAGAATCCGAAGACGCGGGCAATTACCGTGGCACCGACTACATCGGCAAGCTCGGTGTGGAGCAAAGCTACGAGAAGCAGTTGCACGGCATCACCGGCGTGCAGCAAATGGAAACCTCGGCCGGTGGCCGTGCCGTGCGTCGTCTCAACAGCAGCCAATCGGTGCCCGGCAACAGTGTGGTGCTGTCGATTGACATCAAGCTGCAAAAGTTGGTGGAAGATTTGTACGGCAAACGCCGTGGGGCCTTGGTGGCTCTCGACCCCAAGACGGGCGAGGTGCTGGCGTTTGTAAGCAAGCCCACGTTTGACCCCAACTTGTTTGTGGATGGCATTGATTCTGAAAACTGGCAAGCGTTGAACGAGTCACTCGACAAACCCTTGCTCAACCGTGCGCTTCGCGGCACCTACCCACCGGGCTCGACCTACAAGCCGTTCATGGCCTTGGCGGCGTTGCAAACCGGCAAGCGTTCTGAGAAGGCCATCATTTCAGATCCCGGTTTTTTCATGTTTGGCAACCACCGATTCCGCGACGACAAAGAAGGTGGTCATGGGGCGGTGGACATGTACAAATCCATCGTCGAATCGTGCGATACCTACTACTACACGCTGGCGCGAGACATGGGTGTGGACCTGATGCACGACCAGATGAAACC
>JBFYKC010000015.1:0-4540 GCA_041311135.1 Comamonadaceae bacterium
TTGCATCACCACCATGTCGTCGGCATGCAGGGCCATGCCCACCTCGTGCAACACACTGATGACCGTGGTGTTTTGTGCGGTCAGGCAGCGCACTTGCTCAAGCCAATCCACTTGGTGCGGCGGATCCAAATTGGCCAAGGGTTCGTCCATCAACATCACCTGCGCTTGCACGGCCATGGCACGCGCCAGCAACACACGCTGTCGCTCCCCTCCGGAAAGTTGGCCTAAAGCACGCTCACGCCAATCCCACGCTTGCGTGGCCTTCAGTGCGGTTTCCACCACCGCATGGTCTTGTGCACTGGGTGCTGCCAGCCAATCTTGGTGTGGCATGCGACCGAGCATGACCACATCCCACACGCGCAAGTCGTCAGATGCCACTTCGTTCTGGCCTAGCCACGACAGTTGTTGCGCGCGTTGTTGGCGGTCCATCGCCATCAAGGCTTGGTCAAACAAAAAAATATGCCCCGTCGTCGGCAACAAACCCGCCAATGCTTTGAGCAAGGTTGATTTGCCAGCGCCATTGGGGCCCACGATGCTGGTCCAGCGCCCTGCAGCCAACGACAAGTTCACGCCGTGCAACACCTCGTGCTCGGCCAGCGACACATGCACCTCGTGCAAGCGCAAAGCGATGGGTGTGGTGGTCATCGTGCCCCCCTCGCCGTTTGGCCGCGGTACATCAACCACAGCAAATAGCCACCACCCAGCACAGCGGTCAGCACGCCCACAGGCATTTCTTGTGGGGACAGCAGCAGGCGCGCCAACACATCAGCCGCCAACAACAAGGCGCCGCCCATGAAGGCGGAGAGCAACACGGTCCAGTTGTGCTTGGCCTTCACCACCGAGCGCACCAAGTGCGGTGCCGCCAACCCCACAAAAGCCACCAAACCAGTTTGGGCCACGGCCGTGCCTGTGGCCAAGGCCAGCACACACACCAAGACCACGCGAACAGGGGCGAGCGGCACTCCCAAACTCAAGGCCGTGGTTTCACCCAAACTCAAAGCATCCAACACGCGACTCAAGACAAAGGCCACCACCGCGCACACCAGCAACACGCCCAACATCAGCACGCACGCATTCCACCCGATGAAGCTGGTTGAACCCAACAAAAAGCCTTGCATGCCTTGCAACACATCAGGACGCATGAGCGTGATGAGCGACGCCACCGCACCAAACACAACGCCCACAATCACGCCGGCCAGCAACAAACGCAAGGTGTGCTGCACGCCACGTGCCAGCACCAAGGTGAGCAACACGGCCAACACGGCGCCAACAAATGCCGCGCCGGTCAACCCCAAACGAACCAAAAATTCAGTCGCAAACGGATTGCCGCCAAACAATGCCAATGCGACCGCCACCCCCAGCGAGGCCCCCGAAGCACTGCCCAAAAGATACGGATCAGCCAAAGGGTTACGAAACAAGCCTTGCGCCAACGCACCCGCCAACCCCAGCAAAGCCCCTGCCACACACGCGCCAACGCTGCGCGGCAAGCGAATGTCCCAAACGATTTGCCATGCGGTGTCGTCATGCCAAGCACTGAGCCAACTCTCTACCCCTGTGCTGCCCACCGCACTCCCCAACGCAATGCCAAACACACACAACACCAGCAACCCCAGGGCAACACCCCAAGCGGACCAGCGTGATCCGTGATCGGTCATGGTGCGCCCCTCGTTTGTGACGCGTCGGCTTTGTCAGTCAAACACTGGGCCATCAGACGTGCGGCTTCGGCCATGCGTGGACCGGCACGAACCAACACGTCGGACTCTTCCGATTTGAAATGACACACGCGCTGCGTCCGCATGGCCCGCATGTTTTGCCAACCCGGACGGTTGGCCATGTCCGCAAAATTGCTGTCACCCACCATGATGATGTCGGGCTGCGCACGCACCACGAACTCGGGGTTGATTTTGGGAAACGGCCCCAACGAGGCGGGCAAGATGTTACGCGCGCCCAGGCGTTGCAAGGTCTCGCCAATGAACGATGACTCACTGGCACCGTAAGGTGCACGACTGACTTCAAAATAAATACGTTGCCCTTTGGCCTGTGCGGGAATCGATTGCGCCGCGGCATTCACCGCTGCATCAATGTGGCGCCACACACGGTCACTCTCTTGCACCGGCACGTGCAACGCCTGCGCCACCAGACGCATGACGCGCTGCACATCGGCATGCGAACGCGGCTCAAGCGACAACACCGTGAGCCCCAATGAAGTCAAGCGTTCTGCGCCGCGCGCAGAGGTGGCCATCAACACCAAATCGGGTTTGGCGGCGACCACACTCTCGATGTTCGGATCAATCCCACCTCCCATGCGCGGCAGCTTGGTGACGCTCTCGGGCCAGTTGGAATAACGATCCACCCCCACCAACTTCTGACATTGCCCCAGTGCACACACCGTCTCGGTGAGCGATGGCAACAAACTGACGATGCGTTGTGGGGGATGGGCAAGACTCACCTCCACTTGCCGGTCGTCCCGCAACACCACGGCATGCGCAGTGTGGGCCACCAGCCCCAGCACGAGCCAGACAGCAAGACGCCACAGAGCAAGGCGCTCACCCATGGGTGGCCTCCCACTGTTGGATGATGCGGTGCAACTGCGCCACCCCATCGGTCAAGGCTGCAGGGCCAGGCTGCAAGATATCGGCTGATTTGATTTCAAACACTTGGTGGTGGCGAACGGCAGGCACGTCTTGCCAACCTTCCCGTGTGGCGACGTTCTCTGGGCGAAACTTCTTGCCGCACAAGGAGCCAATGATGATGTCGGGCGCACGGTCGATGATGGTGTTGCTGTTCGCGATGATGCGGTCTTTGCCCATCGGCATTTGCGCCAGTTCGGGAAAACAATCGTCACCGCCAGCCATGCCAATCAGCTCGGACACCCAGCGAATGCCACTGATGTGTGGCGCATCCCATTCTTCAAAATACACCTTGGGCCGACGTTTGAATGTGGCTGCGGTTTGCTGCATGGTGTCTAACTGCGCGCGCATGCGCTGCAAATGCTGCATGCCCTGCTCCGCCTGCCCCACCATCGCCGCGACTTGGTAGAGCATGGAAAAAATATCGTCCACACTGCGCTGATTGAACACGGTCACTTGCACACCCGCACGGATGAGCAAGGCCGCGATGTCTGCCTGTAAATCAGAAAAACCAAACACGCAGTCCGGTTGAAGCGCCAAGATTTTGTCGATCTTGGCGCTCAAGAATGCACTGACCTTGGGCTTCTCGTCACGCGCACGACGCGGGCGTACGGTGTAACCCGAGATGCCCACAATGCGCGCGTCTTCCCCCAGCATGTAAAGCCACTCTGTCGTCTCCTCGGTGAGGCAGACGATGCGTTGGGGAAGAAGCTGATACATGCCGATTATTTGGGACGGTATTGCAAGGTCGCAAACACGCCACGCCCAGGCGTGTTGTAGCCATACGCCAGCTGATACTGGCGGTCAAACGCGTTATCCAGTTTCAAGCGCGCCGTCCACTCCGTGTCAATCGCACGACTGACATAGAAAGACCAGACGGCATAGCCACCCAACATGTTGCTGTCGTAGTCGCTGTTCTTACGCGACCCCGATGCGTACATCAAAGAACCGACTTCATACGCCCCCCAAGGACGAGAAACGTCCAACGAGCCGTAGTGCCGCGCGCGCCTACCAAGCGGACTGCTGGTGGACACATTCCATGGGTCTTGCACAACGGCCGACAACTTCAACGTATGCGCGCGCCAGTTCGCACGCGCCATGAACTCAACGCCTTTGTTTTCTGTCTCACCTACGTTGGCTGCGTTGTAGTTTTGATCAAACCCAATCGCATTGTTGGTATGAGATTGAAAATACACAGCGCGAGCAAACAATGAGGGATCGGTATACACCACACCGGCCTCTTGAGAGGTGTAGCGTTCCGAGCTCACTGCCACATTGGTAGAAATATCGTAAGCAGTCGGGGCGCGGAAACCAGTTGATGCCGTGGACGTCAAACGCCACTCTGGCGACAGCTGATAACCCAACCCCAGCAAACTCGATGTTGCACGGGGCTCTGACACATCCGTGGCTACCGAGCCATTGGCCGTATTGGCCAAACGAATTTGATCCTGACGCAAGTTGAATTGCACCGTGAGTCGATCAAACTGGCTTGAGCTTCCTGCGTAATACCCGAACGTATCGCGTTGAATCCGGTAGCCATAGTTCCCACTGGTGCTGTAGGTATCTTGAATACTGTCCAAACCGAAATTCAATTGATGATTCGTATTCAGCGCGTACGTGTTAGACCAGCGAACCGTATTTTGAGAGCCTTCTAACAAACTAGAACTGTAAGACGTGGGGCTGAAGCGCATCCCATTTTTCAAATCTTCGTAGCTCAGCGAAGCATGTGCCACGTCTAAAACAGTCGTCCAATCATTCAACACTTCACGCAAGGCGATACCCACCACGTCGTTTTTCTTTTTAAGCAAATGCACATCTGTTGCCCAAGACTTGTCGTCGTAGTTGCTCTCCGCGTGGTTCGACGAAAAACCTAGCCCAAAGCTTAAATAAGCACTCACTTTTTTTTCCAA
>JBFYKC010000023.1:0-21366 GCA_041311135.1 Comamonadaceae bacterium
GTTACCAACCTACCTTGGCCGAAGAAATGGGCCGTTTGCAAGAACGTATTACATCGACCAAAGTCGGTTCGATCACTTCCATCCAAGCCGTTTACGTGCCTGCCGATGACTTGACCGACCCATCTCCAGCGACTACGTTTGCTCACTTGGACTCTACCGTTGTGTTGTCCCGTGACATCGCTTCTTTGGGTATCTACCCTGCTGTGGATCCATTGGACTCCACCAGCCGTCAGTTGGATCCATTGGTTGTGGGTGAAGAGCACTACTCAACAGCCCGCGCTGTGCAAGGTACGCTGCAACGCTACAAAGAATTGCGTGACATCATCGCGATTTTGGGCATGGACGAATTGGCTCCTGAAGACAAGCTGGCGGTGGCCCGCGCTCGTAAGATCCAACGTTTCTTGTCACAACCTTTCCATGTGGCTGAAGTGTTTACAGGTTCGCCCGGTAAATACGTGACATTGGCTGAAACCATCCGTGGCTTCAAAATGATCACAAACGGCGAATGCGACCACTTGCCAGAACAAGCCTTCTACATGGTCGGTACCATCGACGAAGCGTTCGAAAAAGCTAAAAAGATCTGAGAGATCCTATGAGTACCATCCACGTAGATGTCGTCAGCGCAGAAGAGTCCATCTTCTCCGGCGAAGCCACTTTTGTGGCTTTGCCAGGCGAGGCGGGCGAGCTCGGTATTTATCCGCGCCACACGCCGCTGATTTCACGCATCCGTCCAGGTTCGGTGCGCATTCACACGGCTGATGGTGGCGAAGAGTTTGTGTTCGTGGCAGGTGGCATTCTTGAAGTGCAACCTGATTGCGTCACCGTCATGTCGGACACCGCGGTTCGCGGCAAAGACATGGACGAAGAAAAAGCCAATGCGGCCAAACTCGCAGCGGAAGAAGCCGTCAAGAACGCCAAAACAGACGTCGATTTGGCCCGTGCTCGCTCAGAGCTCACCATTTTGGCGGCTGAATTGTCGGCCTTGCGTCGTTACCGTGCACACAAATAAGTGTTTGCCTGCGTAGCATCAAAAGCCCCTGTCGAACAGACCGGGGCTTTTTTCTTGTGACAATTTAGCCCATGCCAAAAGCCAAACTCAGAGCCGCTACCGTAGGTGGCACCGCGGACGCCATTGAAGCGCAGTTCTACGAAGCACTGCAAACCGGTGATCTTGAAAAACTGATGGCCTGTTGGGCCGACGAAGACGACATTGTGTGTGTCCATCCCGGTGGGCCGCGCCTCATCGGCAGCGCCAGCATACGCGCCGCATTTGAGGCCTTGTTTGCGCACGGAACCATCGCGATTCAACCTGTGCAAGTGTGCAAAGTCGAGTCCTTGACCAGCGCTATGCACAACGTGATTGAACGCGTTGCGCTGTTGGCCACAGACGATGGTGCGCAAGAAGCCGTGGTCGTGGCCACCAATGTGTACCAACGCACAGCGCAGGGATGGCGTATGGTGGCGCACCATGCCAGCCCCGGCACGGCGGCAGTGGGTGCGACCGAAACGCACAGCGCTGGTTCACAGGTTTTGCATTGATTTGGGATTACCACGCGCCTTGGTGGCTGCCGGGCGGAAATCTTCAAACCATTTACGCGGCCAAGGTGGCGAAGCGGCATGTGGGCCCCAAAGCGCAATGGCGTCGTGCCCGTTGGCAAACCCCCGATGCAGACTTTATTGATGTGGATTGGCGTGTTGAAAACACAGCGCCCCCCGATGCACCTCTGCTGGTTCTCTTTCATGGTCTGGAAGGCTCTTCTCAAAGCCACTATGCGGCGGCATTTGCGGCCGAAACGCATCGGTGCGGGTGGCACATGGCAGTGCCGCATTTTCGTGGTTGCAGTGGTGAAATCAATTTAGCCCCCAGGGCCTACCACTCGGGCGATTACCAAGACATTGGTTGGATGCTGGAAAATTTTCGCCAGCAACATCACGGGCCAATATTTGCGGTGGGCATCTCACTCGGTGGCAACGCCTTGATGTGCTGGGCCGGCGAGGCCGGGTCAGCGGCGAGCCAATCTGTGGCGGGCGTGGTTTCGGTTTGCTCGCCCCTTGATCTGACCGCCAGTGGACACGCCATAGACCGCGGGTTCAACAAGTGGGTGTATGCACGCATGTTTTTGCAAACCATGAAGCCCAGAGCACTGGCCAAGTTGCAGCAGTACCCGGGTTTGTTTGATGCTGACAAACTCATGCAGGCCAGCACACTGTACGAGTTTGACAATGTTTTCACCGCACCCGTTCATGGCTACAAAGACACCGATGATTACTGGCTGCGTGCCAGTGCCAAACCTCGATTGAACGGAATTCAAATTCCAGCCTTGGCGTTGAACGCGCGCAATGACCCTTTCATTCCCGCAGACAGTTTGCCCAAGCAGCAAGAGGTGAGCACGTCGGTCACCTTGTGGCAACCCGAAGCGGGTGGGCATGTGGGCTTTGCTTCTGGCGCGTTCCCGGGAGATTTGTTAGAAATGCCACAGGCAGTGATGGAGTGGATGACTCATGGATGAGCTGGTCTTGCAAGCCATGGCCAAATGGCCCAATGTGCCCGACTGTTACGGCTGGTTGGGATTAGATGCCCGAGGTGACTGGTACATGCGTGATGAACCAACACAGGCGGCAGGCCCTTTTGCGCGTAGCAAAGGCTCACGCTTGCAACATGAAAAGTTGATCGGGTTCATTGCCCGCAACTACGCTGCTGACCGAGATGGACAGTGGTATTTTCAAAACGGCCCACAACGTGTGTACGTCGAACTTGAAGTGACCCCTTGGGTGTGGCGAATTCAAGTCGATGGCACGATTCAAACGCACACGGGGCAACCCGCGCGCATGCAGCGGAGTTGGGTGGACGAGTTCGGACGCTTGTTTTTAGAAACCGAATTGGGTGTCGGTTTGGTGCACACACAAGATGTGCAGCTTGCTGTGGCTCCGATTGAAGAAGGTTTGTGGGTGCCACAAGAGGTGCTGTCTGCAGAGCTCGAAAACAAATTTGGATTTGTCTTGAGCCCGCAGTCAAAAACAAACCACGCCTGAAATGAAAAAACCGGCACAAGGCCGGTTTGAAACGAGCAACTGGAAGTGCCTATTTCGCGTTGGGATCTTTGGGTTCAGCAAACTTGCCACCCGCTGCGTTCGCCATGTAAGCGACACCGCGGCCAATTTCAAAATCAGCAAAGTCGCCGCCGCCTTGGGGGCCCATGGCGCCTTTGCCCTTGAGTGCAGATGCCAGCAAAGCTTCGTAGCCTTTGGCGATACGAGGCCCCCACGCGCCAGCGTCACCAAATTTAGGTGCGCCCACCACGCCAGCGGTGTGGCAGTTGGTGCATTGCGCCTTGAACACTTGTTCGCCGCTGCGAGCAGCGCGGTTGGCATCGCGAATTTCAACGGCGCCCACTTTTTGGATGCGGCCGGCCACAGCTTCAGGCGAAAAAGAGGCCGTGCTGGCAGGTTTTGAGCTAGAAACAATGACGAGAACCAGCGCAGCCACAGCAACCAAGGCAGCTGCTAACGCATGTTTGGGATGTTGTTTGATAAGACCCAGCAGGTCGTTGGCTTGGTGATGGTCGCTCATGATTGAAATCCTGTGGAAATGCGTCAAAACAGCGGAAATTATAGCCAGCCGCCTACAATACATGCCGACAACCCGTGCGGCTGTAGCTCAGTGGATAGAGTATTGGCCTCCGAAGCCAAGGGTCGTGGGTTCGATCCCCGCCAGCCGCACCACATCACTTGGAAGATTGCGTTTTCAGCGTCAGCGCACGTTCGTAAAGCGCATTTTTAGCCTCGCCCGACAGCTCCGCGGCAACTTTGACTGCAGTTTTCAGAGGCAACTCCTGCATCAGGATGTTGAGCAGCCGGTCGTTGTCTGTGCCAGATGCGCGCGCCTGCGGTTGGGCGTGGACGACCAGCGCAAACTCTCCCCGCGTGCGTTGTGGATGGCCTTGTAACCATGCACTCAACCCGTTCGCTGTCACGGTCGCAATTTCTTCAAATTGTTTGGTCAATTCGCGCCCAACGGTGATGGGGCGTTCTCCCAAGATGCCAAGCGCCAGAGCCAGTGCTTCAATGCGATGCGGTGCTTCCAGCAGCACTTGGGTGCGTGGCTCTCGTGACAGCTCGTCAACGACCTGGGCGCGTTCCGTGGTTTTGGCGGGTAAGAAGCCGACAAACACAAAGCCGTTGGCCTCGTGTGTGGGTGTGCCACATGCGCTCAACAAAGCGGTCACGCTGCTGGCCCCTGGCAAAGGCATCACACGCAACCCCGCCTTTTGCACTTGCCAAGCCAGCCGTGCGCCAGGGTCGCTTACCGCAGGCGTGCCCGCATCGCTGACGTAGGCCACGCGTTGACCGGCTTGCAAGCGGCGTATCACTTCTTCTGCGGCTTCGGCTTCGTTGTGCTGGTGTACCGCAAGCCAATGTGCGGCGGATTTGTCGATGCCATAGGCGCGCAATAAAGTTTGTGAGTGACGCGTGTCCTCGCACGCCAAGGTGTCGCAAAGACTCAACACATGCAACGCGCGCAAGCTGATGTCTGCCAAATTGCCAATCGGCGTGGCCACCACATACAGCGTCCCTGTGGGGTGGTTTTGGGCGGCAGCAGCGGCGTGCGCAGCAGACAAAGCGGAATCGAAATGGACGTTCATCAAGGAGATGCTATGAGCAAGCCGTATGGTCAAACGCAAAGGCGATCAACCACCAAGCAAAAGGGAGATGCGGCAGAAGACCGCGCCTTGCACCATTTGCAAACACAGGGCTTGCAGTTGGTGCAACGCAATTATCGGACGCCTGGGCGTGGCGGCGGTGAAATCGATTTGATCATGTGTGACACAGATGGCACATGGGTGTTTGTTGAGGTGCGCCAACGTGGTCAGCACCAGCATGGCGGCGCATTGGCCAGCGTGACCTACGCCAAACAGCGTCGGATCATCTTTGCAGCGCGACATTGCTTGTTGAAACTGACCAAGACGCCCCCTTGCCGGTTTGATGTGGTGGCTGTCGAAGGAGATGACTTGCAGTGGTACCCGGCGGCATTTGACGCAGGGTAGATCAGCCTCGCATCACCAATACAAAAGGTATCATTGCTTCATGCTTGAGCAACGAATTGAACAACACTTTATCGACTCTGCCGACTTGAAATACCAAGCCGCACAAGTCTTGTCTAAGCCCATCGCCGCGGCTGTTTCTGCCGTGCTCGCCAGCGTCACCAGCGGTGGCAAAGTTCTGGCCTGCGGCAACGGTGGTTCGGCGGCAGATGCCCAGCACTTTGCGGCGGAGTTTGTGGGGCGCTTTGAACGTGAGCGGCCAGAGTTGGGTGCGATTGCACTCACCACCGACAGTTCCATTTTGACTGCGATTGCGAACGACTACAGCTACGAGCAAATTTTTGCCAAACAAGTTCGTGCTCTAGGTCAATCTGGCGATGTGCTGTTGGCCATCACCACCAGCGGCAGTTCGCCCAACGTGTTGGCTGCTATTGACGCTGCCCATGAGCGCGACATGACGGTGGTGGCGCTGACGGGCAAAGGTGGCGGCAAGATGAGCCAGGCGCTGCGTGAAACCGATGTGCACATTTGCGTGCCACACGACCGCACGGCACGCATTCAAGAAGTGCACTTGCTCGCCATTCATTGCATTTGCGATGGCGTAGACACACAACTGTTAGGTGATCAGGAGGGGAAAGAATGAAACTGATGAACAAATCAACAGCCTCGTTGCTGTCAACGTTGGTCATGTGTGTGGGGTTGGCGTCGTGCGCTGCGCCGCTGATGTTTGGTGGCGTGTTGGGTGGCGCCATGGTGGCCAGCGATCGCCGCACAACGGGCATTCAATTGGAAGACGAAGGCATTGAACAACGTGCGGCCAGTGCGATGCGTGAAAACTTCGGCACCAAGGAACACATCAACATCACCAGCTACAACCGCCAAGTATTGATCACTGGTGAGGTTTCCAATGACACGGTGCGCATCCAGGCCGAACAACTGGTCGGACGTGTGCAAAACGTGCGCAGTGTGGTGAATGAATTGGCCGTTGGCCCGGCTTCTAGCATGAGCGATCGTTCTAGCGATGTGGTGCTGGTTGCTAAAGTGAAGGCGGCTATGGTTGACACGGAAGACGTGTTTGCCAACGTGTACAAAGTGGTTGGTGAGCGTGGCACGATTTACCTGATGGGTCGCGTGACCCAACGTGAAGCCAAACGTGCCACCGATGTGGTGCGTGGCGTCAGCGGTGTCAAGCGCGTGGTGCGCGTGTTTGAATACCTCTCCGAAGAGGAGCTGCGTGCTCTGCAGCCCAAGCGTCAAGATGACGCCGGAAAGCAAACCTCACCTGCTGCTGGTTCTGGCGCATCGGCCTCGCCCCACCCGGTGGTGACGCCCATTAAGTAAGCAAGTAAACGAAAAAGCCCCGCTGAGCGGGGCTTTTTATTGAGGCAAGCGCTTTAGCGTAAACGCTTGATCAAGCTAGAGGTATCCCAGCGATTGCCGCCCAGCTTTTGCACATCCCCGTAAAACTGATCGACCATCTGCGTCACAGGCAACACGGCACCGTTGCGTTTGGCTTCATCAAATACCAGGCCCAAATCTTTGCGCATCCAATCGACGGCAAAACCAAAATCAAACTTGTCCGCCACCATGGTTTTGCCGCGGTTGTCCATTTGCCAACTTTGTGCGGCGCCTTTGCCAATCACGTCAAGCACCAAGTTCATGTCGAGACCAGCTTTTTGACCAAACGCAATTGCCTCGCTCAAGCCTTGTACCAAGCCGGCGATACAAATTTGGTTCACCATCTTGGTCAGTTGGCCTGCGCCAGGTTCCCCCATCAACGTGAAGGCGCGTGAGAACGCCATGGCCACAGGCTTGACGCTTTCAAAGACAGCGACATCGCCACCGCACATCACGGTCAGCAGGCCGTTTTGCGCGCCGCCTTGCCCCCCTGAGACGGGGGCGTCGATGAAGTGAATGCCCAAGTTCTTGGCGGCGGTATAAATCTCGCGAGCTACATCGGCCGAGGCCGTGGTGTGGTCCACCAGCACCGTGCCGGGCTCCATGCCGGCGAGTGCGCCGTCTGCACCGAAGACCACGGAGCGCAAATCATCGTCATTGCCGACGCAGCAAAAAACAATGCGCGCGCCTTTGGCGGCTTCGCGTGGGGTGGGCGCGCTCTTGGGGGCTTTGCTGCTGGCGAACTCTTTCACCCATGCATCGGCTTTGGCGGGCGAACGGTTATATACCGTGACGGCGTGGCCCGCGCTGGCCAAGTGACCGGCCATGGGGTAGCCCATGACGCCCATGCCGATGAAGGCGACGTGGGTGGAGGGGGCGGATTCGTAGGTTTTGGCGTTGATGCTGGGCATGGTGATTTCAGTGGGTGAGTTGAACTGCGTTGCATCATAGGGGCAGCGCCAAAACCCCTGTGTCACCCAGGCAACCTGGCGTGCCACCCTAGACGATGCGCCCTTCCGCACGAGCGTGTTGCAGGGCTTGCTGTAGGGTTTGCATGCCCAGCGCTGCGCCGGTTTGCAGCACGCTGTGCATCTGTGCTGTTTTGCCTTCACGAATCAGGTGGCGGATGGCCGGGGTGGCCACTAAGGTTTCAAACACGGCTGCACGTCCTGGGCCTGAGGGTGTTGGGCACAACGTTTGCGACAACACGCCCAGCAAAGCTTCGCTGAGTTGTGTGCGGACCAATGCTTTTTCGTGTGCATCAAACACATCCACCATGCGGTCGATCGTGGCGGGGGCGCTGCGCGTGTGCAAACTGGCCAGCACCAGGTGGCCCGTTTCAGCGGCGGTGAGGGCGAGGCGAATGGTTTCTAAATCGCGCAGCTCACCCACCAAAATCACGTCAGGGTCTTCGCGCAAGGTGGCGCGCAGGGCTTGCGCAAAGCTGCGGCTGTGCGTGCCAATTTCGCGTTGGGTGATCACGCACTGGTCGCTGGCGTGGACAAACTCAATGGGGTCCTCCAGCGTCACAAGGTGTTGCCGCGTGTGGGTGTTCAGGTGTTGCACCATGGCCGCGAGCGTGGTGGATTTTCCCGAGCCTGTTGGACCTGTGACCAACAACAAACCCACTTGTTTCAGCAGGTCGGTCAGCACAGCAGGGGTTTGCAGCGCAGCCAGCGTGGGGGTGTGGTTGGGGATGTAGCGCATCACGGTGCTGACGCCGTGTTGTTGCAAAAAGGCGTTGGCTCTGAAGCGTCCGAGTCCTGGTGCTGCAAATGCAAAGTCCACCTCATGGCCTTGCTGGAGTTGCGCATGGTGCGTGTCGTCCATCCGTTCAGCCAGCAGAGCCAGCAGCGTTTCGTGTGTCAGTGGCTCTGCCACGTTTGACGTGAGCGGTATGAGTTCGCCATGCACACGCACCCGAGGCGGCAGCCCCGCGGACAGGTGCAAGTCGGAGGCTTGCAGTGCGACAGCTTGGGTCAGTAAATCGAGCCAAGTGTGTGGGGTGGGGGACATGCGCGTCTCCTTGTTAAAGTGATGCCCAAGATGAATACCTCAGCTTCTTCTCTACGAGACAACTTGCACACGGTCCAAGCACGCATCGCGGCGGCTTGTGTGGCCAGCGGTCGCCCTGCTGATGCGGTGCACCTGCTTGCGGTGTCTAAAACGTTCAGTGCCGAAGATGTGCGCCACGTGGCAGCGTGTGGCCAGCGTGATTTTGGGGAGAACTACATCCAAGAGGGGGTAGACAAAATCACCGCTTTACAGGGCAACGCTCACTCCTTGGTGTGGCATTGCATTGGACCGATGCAGAGCAACAAAACCAAGCTGGTGGCTGAGCATTTCGACTGGGCCCACACGGTGGACCGTCTCAAAATTGCGCAACGTCTGAACGACCAGCGTCCTGCACATTTGCCTACACTGCAGGTGTGCTTACAAGTGAACATCGATGGGGGCGAGACCAAGTCGGGTGTGGCGCCTACGGAGGTGTTGGCGCTGGCGCAGGAGGTGGCGCAGCTGCCACGACTCGTGTTGCGCGGTCTGATGACCATTCCCGATCCGGTAGAAGGTTTTGCACACCAAGTGGCTGTGCATGCCCAAGCACGTGCATTGTTTGATGCGTTGAAATCGACATTGAACCTGCCGCAGTTCGACACCTTGTCGATGGGCATGACGGGTGATTTAGAGGCGGCGATTCACGCGGGCAGCACGATGGTGCGGGTGGGGACGGCCATTTTTGGTGGCCGCACCTACGCTACTTAAGCGCAGCGACACTGTGGTTCAGCTGTGGCTTAGAAGCGCGGCAAATCGGGGTGTTTGATTTGCCCTGCGCGTACCAACATCTTGCCGTACTCGGCGCAGCGGTGCAGGGTGGGAATGACCTTGCCAGGGTTGAGCAAACCCTTGGGGTCGAAGGCGCGCTTGATGCCAAACATTTGCTCGTTTTCTTCGGCGCTGAACTGGACGCACATGCTATTTACCTTCTCGATGCCCACCCCGTGTTCACCCGTGACGGTGCCGCCCATGGCCACGCTGGTTTCCAAAATGTCGGCGCCAAATTGCTCGCAGCGGTGCAGCTGATCGGGGTCGTTGGCATCAAACAAAATCAGCGGGTGCAAGTTGCCATCGCCTGCATGAAACACGTTCAGGCAGCGCAGTTGGTATTTCTTTTCCATCTCCGAGATGGCTTGCAGAATGTCCGCCAAGCGTTTGCGTGGAATGGTGCTGTCCATGCACATGTAGTCGGGGCTGATGCGGCCTGAAGCAGGGAATGCGTTTTTGCGACCGCTCCAAAACTTCATGCGTTGGGCTTCGTCGCGGCTCACGGTGATGGCGGTGGCGCCACAGCCGCGCAACACATCGCTCATGCGGCCAATTTCTTCTTCCACTTCTTCCGGTGTGCCATCGCTCTCGCACAGCAAAATTGCCGCGGCGTTCAGGTCGTAGTCGGCATGCACAAAGTCTTCCACAGCGGCGGTCATGGGACCATCCATCATTTCTAAACCCGCAGGGATGATGCCTGCGGCAATCACCGCCGCCACCGCATCGCCGGCTTTGCGCACGTCGTCAAAGCTGGCCATGATGCAGCGCGCCAATTGTGGTTTGGGCACCAGCTTGACCGTGACTTCGGTGGTGATGGCCAGCATGCCTTCGCTGCCCACGATCACCGGCAGCAAGTCGAGGCCCGGGGTGTCGAGCGCCTCGCTGCCGAACTCCACAGGCTCCCCTTCGATCGTGAAGCCCTTCACCTTCAGCACGTTGTGTACGGTCAGCCCGTATTTCAAACAATGAACGCCACCCGAGTTCTCGGCCACGTTGCCACCGATGGTGCAAGCAATTTGGCTGGACGGGTCGGGCGCGTAATACAAGCCGTACTGTGACACCGCTTCGCTGATGGCGAGGTTGCGCACGCCGCACTGCACCACCGCTGTTCTTGCCACGGGGTCGATGTGGAGGATCTGGTTGAACTTGGCCAGTGACAGCGTCACCCCCTCGGTGTGTGGCATGGCACCACCCGACAGGCCGGTACCTGCGCCGCGCGCCACCACGGGTACATCCAGGGCGTGGCAAGTTTTGAGCACGGCTTGCACTTCGTCCACCGTCTCAGGCAAGGCCACGCACATGGGACGTGCGCGGTAAGCGGTGAGACCGTCGCACTCGTAAGGCACGGTGTCTTCGGTGGTGTAGAGCAAGGCATGTGCGGGCAACACCTGTAACAAGGCCTGGACCACTTGGCGTTGCCGCTCGGCGCGGGCCAGTGTGCTGTGCTGATCGGGGGTGAGTGGTGCGTTCATGCCGCTCACTTTAAGGCAAAAGCAACGGCAGGCGTGTGAAGAAAGTTACACCCACCCGTGAAGCGAATTTAAGGCACGGCCTTTTGCAGCCATTCGGCAAAAGCCGCGCATTCCCAACGGTCCATGGCACCGGTGCGCCAGCAAAGGTAATGGCCATGTGGGCTGGGCACTTGGCGCGGGAAGATGCGCACCAAGGTGCCGTTCTCCAGCCAAGGAGCGCCCAGTTTCAAACGCACCAGGCCCACACCCAGCCCTTGCGCAGCGGCGTCGCACATCAAGCCAATGTCATTGAAGCTGGAGCCGTCAATCGGTTCGGGCCAATCCAAGTCGTGCGCGGCAAACCACGTGCGCCAAGGCTCTAGGGGGCTGCGCAACAAGGTGGCGTCCGCCAAGTCCTCGGGGGTTTCAAACGGGCCGTGTTCGCGGATGTAGGCGGGCGAGGCCAATGGCGTCACGTCGTCTTTCATCACGCACAGGTGTTCCACATCGGCGTAGCGACCGGTGCCGAAGCGGATGGTCAGGTCGGCGTCTTCAGCCACCACGTCCAGCAGCGGGATGCTCACTTGCAGGGTGAGGTCAATCTCGGGATACGCATCGGTGAACTGTCGCAGGCGCGGCATCAGGATAGAGCGCGCAAAGGTGGGTGTGACGGCCAAACGCAGTTTGCGTTTGCCGGGCGTGGCGCTGCCGTCTTTGCCGGGGAAGCGCTCCAGAATAGACAAGCCTTCGCGCACGTGGGCCAGGTATTCGCTGCCTTCGGTGGTGAGCGAAAAATCGGCACGGCCAAACAACTTGACGCCCAGCAATTGCTCCAACTGCTTGACGCGGTGGCTCACCGCGCTGGGCGTCACACATTGCTCTTCAGCCGCTTGGGTGACTGAGCGCAACCGCGCCAGAGCCTCAAACGTGAGCAAGCACTGAATGGGCGGGATGCGGCTGGTCATGAGGTGTGCTTATTTGAAGATCACGGTCTTGTGACCGTTCAACAGCACGCGGTGTTCGCTGTGCCATTTGACCGCGCGGGCCAGCACTTGGCTTTCGGTGTCGCGGCCTTGGGCGGTGAAGTCTTCCACTGTCTTGCTGTGGTCCACGCGGGCCACATCTTGTTCAATGATGGGGCCTTCGTCCAAGTCGGCGGTGACGTAATGGGCTGTGGCGCCAATCAGCTTCACGCCACGGTCGTGCGCTTGGTAATAAGGCTTGGCACCTTTGAAGCTGGGTAAGAAGCTGTGGTGAATGTTGATTGCACGACCTGCCAATTTCTTGCACAAGTCGTCGCTCAAGATTTGCATGTAGCGGGCCAGCACCACCAGTTCTGCGCCTTCGGCTTCGATGATTTCAAATTGCTTGGCCTCGGCCTGTGCCTTGGTAGCCGCCGTGACCGGGATGTGGTGAAACGGCACGTTGTAGCTGGCCGCGAGTTGGTAGAACTCTCGGTGGTTGCTGATGATGGCGCGAACGTCCAAAGGCAGCAGGCCGCTTTTGACGCGAAACAACAGGTCGTTCAAGCAGTGGCCTTCTTTGCTAACCAGCAGCACCGTGCGCATGGGCTGCGTGGTGTCGTGGAGAGACCACTTCATGTCGAAGCCGATGGCGAATGTTGTCAACTGCGCACGCAACTCATCTGGGCCCACGGCATCGCAGGCAAATTGCACGCGCATGAAGAACAAACCCGTGTCATGGTCGTTGTACTGAGCGGCTTCTTCGATGTTGCCTTTGCGTTCCAGCAAAAAGCCAGACACCGCGTGAACAATGCCCTGGCGATCGGGGCAAGACAGGTTGAGGATGTATGCAGTCATAGCGGCTGATTGTAGGTTTCCCGGGCAAGAAAAAAGGGCGCCGGAGCGCCCTGTCTGTCTGGTCGGTGTCGCCTCAGTGCACCGAGACGGGGGTTTGTGCCAACTCGGCGTAGCCCTCTAGGGTTTGTTCGACCTCTTCTTGGGTCGGGGCGTTCTCTTGCCAGGCACGCAAATGGGCCTGGAATTGCTCGGCCCAAGAGCCTTCGAGGTAAATTTCTTTGCCCGTGCGTTTGTCCACGATTTCAAAGCCGTGGCGGGCCAGTGATGGCACATCGGGGCGTGCTGGTACCAGCGCGTCGCTTTGCACTTGCAGGTGCATCACGGAAAACGTGTCTGAGTTATAGAGCATGTCCATGGTGGGCTTTCGGCTGAAAAAGAATTGCATCCAAGCATATCGGATTGAAAAAGCCAAATTCAAGAGCCGGGCTTTTCGATTTTGTTTAAAAGCTGGTCTACGGCGTCACCGTTGGCATTGGTGATGCGCAAGCGCACAGGCAAATAGCTCAAATCGGGGGCAAACCAGAGTTCGATGTGCTGGTCAAATTCTCGGCGGGGCCTGCGGTGCAATTTGACCGTTTGGATGTCCCCATAGGGGAGGTTGAGTAGCTCCTCTTTTTCCACGCTGAATTGCCAAACCTCGGCTTCACGTTGTGACACGGTTTGGAACGACAGCATCGTGCCGACGGGGAAGCGTTCGGGGTCCGCTGCCAGCAAACTGCTGAGTTGCAGCACCACGCTCAAACGATCTTGTGCGCCCTTCAGCAGGGGCGCCTCGGGTGTATTGGCGCTGAAGCTGATGACGCCTTTATCGCGTTGAAAATGCGCGGCCAATTCGCTGCGGCTTTTGTCGCCAAAACGGGTGGGCATCAAGCCTTCGGCGCCTAATATGCCGTGGCTGGTCTGTACACGTGAGCCCAACAAAAAAGCGCCCACCTCTAAACGCGCTTCGTAGTGCGTACCGTCTTGTGTCCATAGCAAGTCGGCGTTGGCCCAATAGTCAAACCCCTTTGCTTTGCCTTGCACTTTGTATTTGAGACGGGCAGAGTCAAGCGTTTTGAATTTCGATGCCGCAGTCAACCCCTCTGAGCTGAGTGGCTGGCTGCGTTTGTAAGGCGGCAAATCCACGCCCGACGCGGTGCGTGCGGGCAGACCCACGGGAGCCGTGAGATCGTTGCCCAGGTCGTCAAACTTCAGCGGTGTGTGTGGCGTGGTGTTTGTTGCGGCGGGGGCGTCTGCCCCTGGTGAAGGGGGCTGATGTGCCTGAGGGGGAGCCGTGGTGACGGGCGTTGGTACTTGGGGCGCGCGAGGTGTGGGGGCTGCAATTTGTCGCGTCACAAAAGCGGGCGTACGCAAGGCTTCGCTCGGCGTAGCCGAAAACCAAAGCGGGCTGCCAGCCAACAACCACACATGCAAGAGCAAGACCGTTACCACCAGCGCCACAGCGTGTTTTCGCTGTAGCTGCATGGGAAAGACGGGCTGGGCACGCAGGTGCATGGTGGTGAGGTGTTCTTTCATAGAATCGTGGCATGAAATTAGCCACATACAAAGACGGAACGCGCGACGGGCAACTGGTGGTTGTCTCTCGCGACTTGAGCACCGCGCATTATGCGACGGGCATTGCCACGCGCATGCAACAGGCATTGGACGACTGGGGCTTCATCGCGCCGCAGTTGCAAGATTTGTATGAAACCCTGAACCATGGCAAAGCACGCCACGCGTTCCCGTTCGATCCGGCCCTGTGCATGGCGCCACTGCCGCGCGCCTACCAATGGGCAGATGGCTCGGCTTACCTCAATCATGTGGAATTGGTGCGCGCAGCGCGCGGCGCCACCGTGCCCGAGAGCTATGCCACCGACCCTCTGATGTACCAAGGCGGCAGCGATGACTTTTTGGGGGCACAAGATAACGTGGTGTGCGCCAGCGAAGACTTTGGCATCGACTTTGAATCCGAGGTGGCGGTGGTCACGGGCGATGTCCCTATGGGCGCATCGGTCGACGAGGCCTTGGAGGGCATTCGCTTGGTCATGTTGGTCAACGATGTGTCGTTGCGCAACTTGATCCCTGACGAATTGAGCAAAGGCTTTGGCTTTGTGCAAAGCAAACCTGCCACCGCGTTCAGCCCCGTGGCTGTGACCTTGGATGAACTTGGGGACGCGTGGGACAACGGCCGTGTGCACCTGACAATCCAAAGCACCTGGAACGGGCGCAAAGTGGGCATGTGTGATGCGGGTGCCGACATGGTGTTTCACTTTGGCCAGCTGATCGCACATCTGTGCAAAACCCGCAACATGCACGCAGGCGCCATCGTGGGAGGGGGCACGGTCAGCAATGCGGGTGTTGAGAAAAATGGCAAAAAAGAATGGCCCAAAGGTTACAGCTGCATTGCAGAAAAACGGGCGATCGAAACCATCTTGGATGGCAAGCCCAGCACCGATTACATGAAGTTTGGCGACACCATTCGCATTGAGGCGAAAGGCAAAGACGGCCAGAGTGTGTTTGGCGCGATTGACCAACAAGTGGTGCCGCTCGCGCCTTGAGGTTCTTCAAGCGAGCGCAAACGAAAAAAGCCCGCATTCGCGGGCTTTTTTCTGTCTTCAGCGTGCTTACTTCGCAGCAGGATCGGCGGCCATGTTGTCAAACTTTTTGAAGTATTGACGCGCCATGGCCACTACTTGAGCATCGGTAGGGTGGTCGCTGGCGACGCTGTCCACCACATTCACATGGGCGTGGTGTTGTGTACACCAATCACGAAACTCGTCGCGTGCTTTGCCTGGGCCGGTGACCAACACTTCATGCGTGCCTTCCAGTGCCTTGGCGATGTCGGCATACAACTGCGCGGTGTCGTTTTGTTTGCCTTGGTGCTTGTGGTGGCTGCGCGATTTGACGCGTTGGCTCTCCACGTGCTCGCGGTCAAACATCAGCACGTGGGCTTCTTGGTGGTCCATCCAAACAACGGCGTGAAAAGTGGTCATGTGATTTCTTTCTTAGTGGTGGTTGTGTTCAGTTTTTTCTTGGCAGCTGATGCAGCGTGCCGCCTCAGGCGCGGCGTTCAAGCGGGCTTCAGGAATCGTGGCGTCGCAATCGGTGCAGTGGCCGTAGGTGCCAGCACTCAAGCGTGCCAAGGCCGCGTCAATGGCGGCCAGTTCAGCGGTTTCGTGTTCGTTGATGGCGAACTCTAAGTCGCGGGCAGTATTCACTTGCGCGTCGGAATCTTCGTTGTGGGCGAAGTGCTCCGCTGCCACTTCGGCGCGGCTGGCTTTGCCGCCACGTTGTTCAGCAATTTGCGCCAACAAATTGGCGCGTAACGTTTCAAGCTTTTGCTTGAAGGCGGTGGCGTGTTGTGCGTCCATCAAGGCTCCTTTTATTGTTGGAGCCATCTTCTCCCTAAAGCGCTTTGTTTGCATTGACCGAGGTCAACAAAACAAACATGGGTGGGTTTGAGTGCCACAAAGCGAGGAGGAGGTCAGTGTTGATGCAGCGCGGGTATGCCTGATCTGGGTGTTTGCACATACACCGTGACTTCGCGCTCGCCGGAGTTTTTGAATTGCAGCCACAGCTGGAAACGATCGCCGTCTTTGAGGGGCTGCTTCAGGTTCATCAACATCAGGTGGTAGCCATTTGGCGTGCCGTGCATCATGCGCAGCTCGGCATTGGCAGGCAGGTCGATGCCCGCAACGGGGCGCATCTTCATCACATCGCCCTCCATGTGCATTTGGTGCAGCTCCACGCTGTCGGCCACTGTGGTGCGTGCGCTGATCAATTGGTCGGCTTGCTTGCCGTTGTTTTTGATGCTGCGGATATACGCAGCCCCCGTCTTGTTACCCTTAAGCGACGGGGTGGCGTAAGGGTGGTTGATGGTCAGCTCGCCCGCTTTGAAGCCGTGGGCATTTGCCGATGCGCAGAGGCCCACCATTGAAAACGCAAGCAACAAAGTGGCGAGAAATTTAGTCATGCATGAATCATGGCAGAGGGGCATTTCTAAAGATTGATGTTTCTCATTCTTTGCGTTGGCCGGCTACATACAATTTTTTCATGCAGTTTCTACGCCTTCGCTACCCAATCGCACGCCTTGTGCTGGTGTGGTTCGCACTGTCATTGGGCGTGGCCATTGCTTCGCCACTGGCGAATCCGCAAGGCATGGAATTGGTTTGCACCAGCGCCAACGGCATGCAGTTGGTGGTGTTGGGTGATGAGCAGCCGGATGGTCTAGGAAGCCACACGCTGGACTGCCCGCTGTGTGCTACGCATGGCGCACTCCCTCTCGTTTTCAAGACCACGCTGACGCAGCCTCCGCCGACCATGCGGGCCTTGCCGCAGGAGCAGGATGCGCACATCACGGCCATCACGGCCCCACCGCTACCGTCGCGCGGGCCCCCTGCAAACTCTTGTTGACATCGCCAAGGCTGACCTTGGTTCAGTGGCCTTTGCACGCAAAGGCTTTTTGCGTCGTGCCTGGGCACACGCATCATTTCGCAAGAGTTGAAAAAATGAGAAATCAAAAAATTGGTGCAACTGCACCTCGTTTGTCGCTGTTAAGTGTGGCGCTAGGTGCTGCTTTGTCCTCGGGGGCTTGGGCGCAGCAAGCGCCCCAAATGCCCGATGTCACGATTCAAGCCGATCGCCCAGAGCGCAGTGGTCGTTGGATGGATGAGGCGCAAATTGCGCCTCGCCGCGCCTACACCAGTGACTCGGCCCGTTTGTTAGAAGACATCCCAGGCGTGAGCCTGTATACCGCAGGTGGCGTGTCTAGTTTGCCTGCCATCAACGGACTGGCTGACGATCGTCTGCGCATCAAAGTCGATGGCATGGACTTGATTGCGTCGTGTCCTAACCACATGAACTCGCCTTTGTCCTATGTCGACCCCACGCAGGTGGAGTCTGTCCAGGTCTATCCAGGCGTTAGCCCTGTGAGTTTAGGAGGCGACAGCATTGGGGGCACTGTGGTGGTGAAATCCAAAACATCCGTGTTTGCTGAGCCAGGCCAAGGCTTGCTGCAAACAGGCGAGGTGGGCACCAGCTACCGCAGCAATGGTGGCGCTAAAAACTTAAATGTCAGTGCAACCATCGCCAATGAAAGTCTGAGCTTGACGTACAAGGCTTCGACTGCGGAGTCGGGCAACTACAAGGCTGCGAATGACTTCAAAACATACGTGAACGGCGGGGTGAAAGCGCCGACGCGAACCAGTGCCAGCGATATCGGTAACAGCCTGCCAAAAGACGAAGTGGGCTCAACCGCCTACAAATCGCGCAATCAATTGCTCACATTGGCTGCCAAAGGTGACCGTGACCTGATCGAAGCTTCGTTGGGTTACCAAGATATTCCCTATGAGCTGTACCCCAACCAACGCATGGACATGTTGGGCAACACCGCCAAGCGCTACAACCTGCGTTATGAAGGCCGTCAAGACTGGGGCAAGTTAGAAGCCCGCGCTTATCACGAGACGGTGGACCACCACATGGACTTTGGTGCAGATAAAGCGATGTATTACGGCGCACTCACAGGCACCAACGGTGTGGTGTATCCCGTGCTCGGCATGCCAATGAACACAACAGGCAAAACCGATGGTGTGTCTGTCAAAGCAGAGGTCCCGCTGTCTGACATGCAACTCGGCCGCTTTGGTGTTGACTGGCAGCAATACCGCTTGAACGATTGGTGGCCTCCCGCGCCAGACTGTGGCGTGGGCATTTGTACCGGCGGTATGGCACCTTATACGTTTTGGAACATCAAGGATGGCCAGCGTGACCGCCAAGCCTTTTTTGGCGAATTGGAGTCTCGCTGGTCAGACCAGTGGTTCAGCCTTTTTGGGGTGCGCTCCGAACACGTCAGCATGAATACGGGTGCGGCGCAAGGCTACAACACCGGCATGATGTACGCGGGTAGCGCCATCAGTGCGACCGGCGGTGCTGCCACGTACAACGCGCTTGAAAAACAACGCAAAGACAACAACATCGACTGGACGGCGCTGAGTCGTTACACACCGGATGACCAAAGATCGTTCGAATTTGGCCTGGCTCAGAAAACGCGTTCTCCTAATTTGTATGAACGCTACGCATGGTCCACCAACTCCATGGCCATGGAAATGGTGAACTGGGTGGGTGACGGCAACGGTTATGTGGGCAGCCCTAATCTCAAACCAGAGGTGGCGCACACATTAAGCGTGACAGGGGATTGGCACAGCGCCAACCGTGAATCGCAACTGATGGTGACGCCGTTCTACACGCATGTCCACGACTACATCGATGCTTCGCGCAGCTATCCAGGCTCAACGCAAACAGCGGCAACCCCTAACTTTGTGAAGCTTCAGTTTGTGAACCAAGAAGCGCGTTTATTCGGTGTGAACGTGGCGGGGCGCATGCCGCTGGGTAGAACCGATTGGGGGCAGTGGAGTGTGAAAGGCTTGCTCAACCACACCAATGGCAAAAACTTGGACACGGGTGATCGCCTTTACAACGTGATGCCTTTGAATGCGCGCACGTCGTTGGTCCAACGTTTAGACGGCTGGGAAAACGCAGTAGAGCTGGTCGCTGTAGCAGCCAAAAACGACACCTCTGCAACTCGTAACGAGATCAAAACGCCAGGCTACAGCCTGTTGAACTTGCGTTCTAGCTACACGCAAAAACAACTCCGTGTGGACTTTGGCATTGAGAACGTGTTCAACAAAATGTACTACCAGCCTTTGGGCGGCGCGTACGTGGCTCAGGGCTACACCATGGGTCTGAACCGTGAGCTCAATGGCAACACCACATCCATGTGGGGTACGGGAGTTCCAGGTATGGGACGTTCGTTCTACGTGGGCATGACGTATAAGTTTTAAGTGAACTTATGTTCTTAATGTAGAGATCCAGAGGCGCCCGATTCGTCGGGCGTTGTCATTTTTAAAGGTCGCCCTTTACAATCGCACCATGCACCGTTTACGCAACGCCCTCCAACTCACCCGCCTCGTGCTGGTGTGGTTTGCGTTGTCTGTTGGGGTGGCCATTGCTTCGCCAGTGGCCAACCCCAAAGGTGTAGACATGGTGTGTTCCAGTGCTGGCGTGATGAAACTGGTCGTGCAAGGTGAAGACGATGGCGTGGCCTCTAGCCTCATCATGGATTGCCCCTTGTGTGCCTCCATCGGCGCGCCACCCCCTGCGTTCAACACCACGCTGACCCAACCCTTCCCTCTGGCCTATGCCTTGCAGCCTGTCGAAGCTGCACGCATTGCGGCCATCACCGCGCCCCCGCTGCCATCGCGTGGGCCGCCTGAACTTTTCCTTTGATCTTTAAAGCGGGCGCACGGCTCTTGGCCGTCGCCTAGTTTGTTGGCTTTGTGTCGCCCTCTGTCATGGGGCACACACCAGCCATCGAGATTTCAGGAAAAGTTTTATGGAAAAAATCAAAATCATCAAACGGGGTGAATCGTTGGCCATTGCTGGCGAACTTGGACCAGTTTGGCGTGTCACCGAAGGCCTATTCCGTTTAGAGCGTGTGAGCATGGACGGCCTGTCGCTGGTGCAACTGGGGTTGCCTGGCGATTTGTTGGGTGTGGAAGCACTTTGTGCAGAACCTTATGCCTACACCATCACCGCGATCACCCCCGGCCGCGTCGAGTTGGTCGCTGCGAGCCAAGAGCTCTCGCGCTTTGGCATCGTGGCCAAGGCTTATTTGCAGCAGCAACGCCGCACCCACGACATGATGAAACTGCGCGGCGGCCCGGTGAACGAACGCTTGGCGCACTTCTTAAAACTCTTGGCACGTAACGTTGATGGCAGCGAACGCGAGCTAGATCGCCGCGACCTGCCCATCCTCAAGGAAGTGGCCGTCATCGTGGACACCGCCACCGAAACCGTGTGCCGCGAACTCAACGCCTTCTTGCCAGCCCGTGTGTACCAGCGTCCTTCAAAGCGTGAGGGTTGGGCGGGGGATGAGTTGGCGATGGCAGCCTGATGGATTTCATTGAAAAAGGCGAACTATGAAGGCTCACTCTCGTCACTCCTGCTGCTCATCTACCCCCAAGGAGCTAATAACTGTGTTGGGGTTGATCGCCAGTGTGTCGATTTTCATTAGCTTAGTGTTTTGGTCGATGGGCGCCCCGTGGATTTTGCCCTTTGCTTTGATCGAGTCGTTACTGTTGGCGGTGGCATTTATTTGTCATGTCAAAGCAATTTCCGATACGTATTCCACTCAACCCAACAAGGAAGTTCTATGAAGTTCAAACGATGCATTCTTTTCACAGCGCTGCTCAGCGGTGCTGCTTTCGCGCACGAGCCTCAAGCACATCATGCGCACCAAGCGCCTGCAGCCGCGCATGCCATGCCTGATGCCCAAGCGATTGAGCACAGCATGAAGAAGTTGTTTGACAAGTCCGAGGCGCCACTGGCGGTGGGCCCCATCACGCTGGAGGATGACTACGCCGTGGCAGGCTGGATTCAGTCGGGCAAGGGTGGTCGCGCTTTGTTAAAGAAAGACAAAGGACAATGGTCCATCCATGTGTGTGGCGGCGATGGCCTAAAGAAGGCATCGGTGTTCCAACAAACCGGCATGTCCCCAGCGACCGCTGAGCGTTTGGCTAAAAAGGTCCAGGCCGCAGAAGCAAAGTTGAGCGCGGACCACTTGAAGAAGTTGGCGATGTTTGAAGGCCTCGTCAATGTGGAGCCCAGTGGGCATGGGGCACACGGGGCGCACCCCAAACACTAACCCCCAGCACTAAGATCAGAAATCAACCCAAAGGAGTCTCTTGTGAAATTTTCTAAACACCTCATCGCTGCCGCATTCACCACGGTACTGTCGGCCAGTGCCTTTGCTCAAAACATCAGCGTGACGGACGCATGGACACGCGCCACGGTGCAAGG
>JBFYKC010000064.1:0-10903 GCA_041311135.1 Comamonadaceae bacterium
TCGCGTGGCCTTGCAAGCCTTCGCCATAGGCCAACACCGCCGCCACTTTGCCGAGGGTTTGGGCACCCTCTTCGCTGACCTCAATCAAGCTGCTGCGTTTTTGAAAGTCGTACACGCCCAAGGGCGAGCTAAAGCGTGCGGTACCACTGGTGGGCAACACGTGGTTGGGACCCGCGCAGTAGTCGCCCAAGCTCTCGCTGGTGTACGCACCCAAGAAGATCGCACCAGCGTGCTTGAGCAGAGGCTCCCATTTATGCGGATCGGTGCTCGACACTTCCAAGTGTTCGGGCGCGATGCGGTTACTGATGGCGCACGCCTCTTCCATGCTGCGGGTGTGGATGAGCACACCACGGCCATTGAGTGATTTTTCGATGATGTCTTTGCGCGGCATCTGCGGCAGCAAGCGGTCGATTTCGGCTTGCACACGGTCGATGTATGCCGCGTCGGGACAGAGCAACACGCTTTGCGCCAACTCGTCGTGCTCGGCTTGGCTGAACAAATCCATCGCCACCCAGTCAGGCGGGGTTGAGCCATCGGCCAACACCAAGATTTCGCTGGGACCTGCAATCATGTCAATGCCCACCGTGCCAAACACACGGCGTTTGGCAGCCGCCACATAGGCGTTCCCGGGGCCGGTGATTTTGTCGACAGCGGGCACGGTGGCGGTACCGTAAGCCAAAGCAGCCACAGCTTGCGCCCCACCGATGGTGAAGGCGCGACTCACGCCGGCCACATACGCAGCGGCCAACACGAGGGGGTTCTTTTCTCCCTTGGGCGTAGGCACCACCATGATGATGTCTTGCACCCCTGCCACATGGGCAGGAATGGCGTTCATCAGCACGCTGGATGGATAAGCGGCTTTGCCGCCCGGCACATAGATGCCCACGCGGTCAAGCGGCGTGACTTTTTGGCCGAGCAAGGTGCCATCGGCATCGCGGTAGGTCCAGCTCTCGCCGCTGGCTTTCTTTTGCGCCTCGTGGTAACTGCGCACGCGTGCGGCCGCAGCTTGCAAGGCGTCGCGCTGCTCGACAGGCAAGCTGTCAAACGCGGCTTTGAGTTCTGTTTGCGTCAACTCCAACGCCGCCATGTTGTCGGCCTTCAAACCGTCAAAGCGTTCGGTGTATGCCAACACCGCGGCATCGCCGCGTTGTTGCACATCGGCCAAGATGTCGGCCACGCGTTGCTCAATGGCCGCATCGGTGTCGGCAGACCAATGCAGACGCGCTTTGAAATCAGCTTCAAAGGTGGGACTGGTGGTCGAGAGACGAAGCGGTTGGGCCATCTTGGGTATGTGTGTTGTGAAGGTTATTTGCCTGCAGCCAAAGCGGCGGTGAAGGCGTCGATGAGGGGGCGAATGTCCGCCTGCTTCATCTTGAGCGCGGCTTGGTTGACTACCAAGCGCGAACTGATGTCCATGATGCGCTCGACTTCCACCAAGTGGTTGGCCTTGAGTGTGTTGCCGGTCGACACCAAGTCGACGATGGCGTCGGCCAAGCCAGTAAGCGGCGCCAACTCCATCGAACCATAGAGCTTGACCAAATCGACGTGCACGCCTTTGGTGGCGAAGAAGTCACGCGCGATGGTGGTGTACTTGGTCGCCACCTTCAAACGTGCGCCTTGTTTGACCATGGCCACGTAGTCAAAGTCAGAACGCACGGCCACGCTCATGCGGCATTTGGCGATTTGCAAATCAAGCGGTTGGTACAGGCCCGTGGCGGCCACACCACCTGCCACGCCACCGCCATGTTCAATCAGCGTGTCCAGACCCGTCACGCCCAAATCCGCGCCACCGTATTGCACATACGTGGGCACATCCGAGGCGCGCACCAGCACCACGCGCACATGCGCATGGTTGGTCGGCAAGATGAGCTTGCGGGATTTCTCGGGATCTTCCAGCACCTCGATGCCTGCCGCTTTCAACAAGGGCATGGTTTCATCAAAGATGCGTCCTTTGGAGAGGGCGAGTGTGATCATGATTTGACTCTTTCAATGTCCGCGCCAATGGCGCGCAACTTGGCTTCCATCTTGTCGTAGCCACGGTCGAGGTGATAAATGCGATCGACCAAGGTTTCGCCGTCGGCCACCAGGCCCGCGATCACCAAAGAAGCCGACGCACGCAAGTCGGTGGCCATGACGGTGGCGCCTGAGAGTTGCTTCACGCCTTCCAGCACTGCCACTTTGCCGTCGATTTGAATGTGTGCGCCTAAGCGCACCAACTCGTTCACGTGCATGAAGCGGTTCTCAAAAATGGTTTCGGTCACCTTCGATGCGCCCTTGGCAATCGCATTCAACACCATGAACTGCGCTTGCATGTCGGTTGGGAAACCGGGGTACTCGGTGGTGCGAAAGTTTTGCGCTTTCAGATGCGCATACGCAGGGGCTGCACCTTGGATGCGAATGCCTTCCGCATGGGCGGTGACAGTGGCCCCCGCATCGCGCAGCTTGTCGATGACGGCATCCAAATGGTCGGCACGCGCATGACGCAAAAACACATCACCGCCTGTGGCGGCCACGGCGCACAAGAAGGTACCAGCTTCAATGCGATCGGCCACCACCTTGTGGCTGCAACCATGCAAGCGCTCCACGCCTTGAATGTGAATGCGGCTGGTGCCATGGCCTTCAATCTTGGCGCCCATGGCGATCAGCATCTCGGCCAAATCAGGAATCTCGGGCTCTTGGGCGGCGTTTTCCAACACGGTTTCGCCTTCGGCCAAGGCCGCGGCCATGAGGAAGTTCTCGGTCCCTGTGACCGTGACCATGTCGGTGGCGATGCGTGCGCCTTTCAGGCGTGTGCGGCCACCGCCCAACTTGGCCACCATGTAGCCGTGCTCCACCTCAATCTCAGCACCCATGGCTTGCAGGCCTTTCAAGTGCTGATCCACAGGGCGTGAGCCGATGGCGCACCCACCCGGCAACGACACCTTGGCATGACCAAAACGCGCCAGCAAGGGACCCAGGGCAAGCACCGAAGCGCGCATGGTTTTCACCAGCTCGTAAGGCGCTTCGGGGTTGTTCAAACTGCCCGCATTCAAACTGACCGTGCCATCGTCGGCACGCTCCGCGGTGACGCCCATGTTGCGAATGAGCTTGAGCATGGTGGCCACGTCTTGCAACTGCGGCACGTTGTGCAAGGTCACCGGCTGGTCCGTCAACAAGGCGGCGCACAACTCGGGCAAGGCCGCATTTTTAGCGCCAGAAATCAGCACCTCGCCATTCAAAGGGCGACCACCGCGAATGAGTAATTTGTCCATAGAGGTTCTTAAGCTTTCGGCGCCACTTGCCATTCGGCAGGCGTGTAGGTTTTCATGGACAACGCATGCACCTCGTCCGTTTTAATTTTGTCGCCCAAGGTGGCGTACACACGTTGGTGACGCTGGATCAGGCGCTTGCCTTCAAACTCAGCCGAGACCAAGGTGGCATACCAGTGACGGCCATCGCCCTCGACGTGCAGATGCTCGCAGGGCAGACCTGCAGCGATGATGGTTTGTAGTTCTTCTGCTGTCATGTTCATCCTCGAATCTTGTAACCAATTCGCAGCAAGTGCAGCGCCAATGAGCTCACGACAAACAAGCACGCGCCCACCACACCCAAGCTAAGCCAAGGCGACACATCGCTTTGGCCAAAGAAGCCAAAACGGAAACCATCGATCATGTAGAAGAATGGATTCAGGTGGCTCACGCTTTGCCAAAAACTGGGCAGCGAGTGAATGGAATAAAACACACCGCTCAAAAACGTCATCGGCATGATGATGAAGTTTTGAAACGCGGCCATTTGGTCAAACTTGTCGGCCCACAAACCCGCGATCAACCCCAATGTGCCGAGCATCAGCGCGCCAGCGACAGCAAAGGTCAGCACCCACACAGGTTGCGCAGGCATCAGCGAAAAATTCAACACCGACGATTGCCACACAAACAACACGCCCGCCAGCAGCACGCCCGCACCGACGATCAAGCCACGCACCATGGCCGACAAGGCATAGGCCAAGAACCAACTCCAGTGCGACAACGGTGTGAGCAACAAGAACACCAAGTTGCCCATGATCTTGCTTTGCACCATGGACGACGAGCTGTTGGCAAATGCGTTTTGCAGCACGCTCATCATCACCAAACCCGGAATCAAAAAAGCGGTGTAGCTAACGCCCTCGTACACCTGCACATGCGCTTCCAGCACATGGCCAAAAATCATCAGGTACATGACGGCGGTCAGCACCGGCGCCGCCACGGTTTGGAAACTGACTTTCCAAAAACGCAGCACCTCTTTGTAAAACAATGCCGTCCAGCCTCGCATCATGTCTGCTCTCCAGCTTCTTCGTTTTGATGCATCACATCCAAGAACACATCTTCCAAATCAGCTTTGCGAATTTCCACGTCTTGCGCTTGCAAACCGGCCTCACGCACCGCGGCCAAATAGCGTTCAATCTCCAACGCATCGTTGGCAGGGAGCTGCACGATGCGACCTGTCACACGTGCTTTCGCTGCCAGCGCGGTTGGCAATTCGGCATCGAGTTTGAAGCGCAACACATTGCTAGACGCGGCCTTGAGTAACTCGGTGGTGCTGTCCAACGCCACCACTTTGCCGTTCTTCAGCATGGCGATTCGGCCACACAAGGCTTCGGCTTCTTCAAGGTAGTGCGTGGTCAGCAACACGGTGCTGCCTTCACGGTTGAGCTTGGCAATGAACTGCCACAGAGTTTGGCGCAACTCCACATCCACACCGGCGGTGGGTTCGTCGAGCACGATGACGGGAGGCTTGTGCACCAAGGCTTGCGCCACCAGCATGCGACGCTTCATGCCCCCCGAGAGTTGGCGCATGTTGTGATTGGCTTTGTCGGTCAGGCCGAGGCTGTGCAACAACTCGTCAATCCAAGCGTCGTTGTGCTTGACGCCAAAGTAGCCCGACTGAAACTTCAAGGCTTCGCGCACGTTGAAAAACGGGTCGAACACCAGTTCTTGCGGCACCACGCCCAGCAAGCGACGGGCTTGGGCCGAGTGGGTGGCCACATCCATGCCATGCACCTTCACTGCGCCGGATGTGGCTTTGGCCAAGCCGGCCAAGATGCTGATGAGGGTAGTTTTGCCCGCGCCGTTGGGACCTAGCAAGCCAAAGAACTCGCCTTGTTGAATGTCAAAACGCACGCCATCGAGCGCCTGAAAAGGGCCTCGGGCGGTTTGAAAGGTTTTGGAAACGGACTGAAAAGAAATAGCGGGCATGGAAGCCTTTGATTTTAAGGCTTTACCGAGCCCCCGGCAGGAGGTACTTGGGCCAAGCTCGTCCGTCAGCTCAAGCGAGCAATTCGGCGACGCCGTAGACCTGCGCCAGTGCTTGCGCACGCGCAGGCAAGCCTTGCACGCGCAACTGTCCCCCTTGCGCCAAAACCGCACGGCGGCACGCCAACACCACCGCCAAAGCCGATGAATCGAAGTAACTCAAGGCCGAGGCATCCAACACCGCGTCATTCCCTTGGCGCAGACAGGCCAACAGCTGTTGCGTCAAACGGTCTGCCACAGATTGGGCTTGCGCTTGCAACACCTGAGCGGGCAATGCGATGGGGGTCAGGGGTGTGGCCATGGCTTACTTGGACGCGCGGGCGTTGGTTTTGTTGCGGTCGGCCAAGCTGGCAATCAACCCATCAATCCCTTTGGCATTGATTTCTTGGGCAAACTGGCTGCGGTAGTTCTCGACCAGCCAAATGCCCAACACATTCATGTTGTAGACCTTCCAGTCGGCACCATCGGCTGTTTTTTCAACGCGGTAGTCCAGCTGAATCGGGTCACCTTTGCCACGCACCTCAGTGCGCACCAAAACCTCTTTGTCTTCGGGAGCGGCACGCAAAGGTTTGACCACAATGGTTTGGTCATTGACTTGTGTCAGCGCACCAGCATAGGTACGCACCAGCAAAATTTTGAACTCGTCTTGCAAGCGTTTTTGTTGCTCTGGGGTGGCTTGACGCCATGCAGGCCCCACGGCAGAGGCTGTCATGCGCAAAAAATTCACATGCGGCATGACGCGCTGGTCTACCAAGGTCACGATCTTATTGATCTCGCCCGAGCGAATGGACTTGTCAGCCTTGATGGTATCCAAGATGTCCGACGAAACACGCTTAATGAAAACATCTGCCGACTCTTCCGCCGCCTGCACAGGGCTGAGAGAGACTCCCAGCACCAAAGCGGTACCCCAAGTAGAAAAGGTGCGACGTGACAAAAATCGGTTCATGGTTTCACTTCCTCATTTCAATTCAGATGTAACGCCACAGGCGCTCATTTGGACGACTTTGGCGCAGGCTCTGCGCTGGGGTCGATCAACTCATCCTCGTCTGGCGGATTGCCGTCAAACACTTGGTTGCGACGGAATTGCAGGTACGAGTCGCGTGTGAAACTGTATTTATCAATGGCAGCTTCCGACAACAAATCGGTGGTTTGCAACAAGCTCGCACGTTTGTCCACGATGCGCGTGGCCATGGCCGTGTTGCGCACCGGAATGTCGTCATATTGACGCACAAAATCTGCCGTCATGTCCACGGGCATTGCCGCGGTATCGCGCAGAGTCGAAGGACCCAACACAGGCAGAACCACATAAGGACCACTGCCGACGCCCCAATAGCCCAGAGTCTGACCGAAGTCTTCAGGGTGGCGTTGCAAACCGATTTCAGTGGCCACATCAAACAAACCGTAAATGCCAAACACCGTGTTCACCACCACACGCAGGCAAGACTCTGCGGTCTCCCGGCCTTTTAGCTGCAACCCGTTGTTGACGGTGGACCAGGCATCTGACAAGTTGCGAAAGAAGTTGCTGACACCAGTTTGTACAGGCTGGGGCGTGTAGTCACGGTAGCCGGTCGCCACGGGTTTGAGCAGGTTGTCATCCAACACATCGTTGAAGCTGGCGATGCGACGGTTCATCGGCTCCAACGGGTCTTTGGGGTTGGCATTCGGACCTGTGGCACAGCCGGCCGTCAACACGGCCAGCATCAACCACAGCGAAAATAAGTACACCCGTTGACGCATCGCAACTGGCATCACTTGCCACCTTGTGCAGGCGTGGGCTCAGCCGCTTTGTTGTACAAAAATTGGCTGATCAAGTTTTCCAACACCACCGCCGATTGGGTGGATTGAATGCGATCGCCCGCAGCCAAATTGTCCACTTCCGAACCGGCTTCGATGCCGATGTACTGCTCGCCCAACAAACCGCTGGTCAAAATTTTCAGTGAGCTGTCTTTTGGAAATTGGTAACGGCTTTCAATGCTCATGGTCACCGTGGCTTGAAACGTTTTGTCGTCAAACGTGACCGACTCCACGCGCCCCACCACCACGCCCGCACTTTTGACGGCCGCTTGACGTTTCAAGCCGCCAATGTTGTCAAAGCGTGCAGTGACCGTGTAGTTGGACTGAAAGTTCAGGCTCAACAAGTTGGCCGACTTCAAAGCCAAAAACAAAATGGCCGCTGCACCCAAGAGCACAAACAAACCCACCCACACATCATTTTTGGAGCGTTGCATAGCTTCCTCGATTCATCAAATACTGAACATCATGGCGGTGAGGACAAAGTCCAGCCCCAACACGGCCAACGAAGCGACCACCACCGTTTTGGTGGTGGCACGCGAAACACCTTCGGGCGTGGGCTGCGCTTCGTAACCTTGTAGCAAGGCCACAAAGGTCACGGTGATGCCAAACACCACGCTCTTGACCACGCCATTGCCCACGTCTTTCCAAACGTCAACGCCGCCTTGCATCTGGCTCCAGAACGAGCCCGCATCAACGCCAATCAACAGCACGCCCACCATCCAGCCGCCCAAGATGCCCACGGCACTGAACACAGCCGACAGCAACGGCAAGGCGATGATGCCGCCCCAAAAACGCGGACCCAAGATGCGACGCACGGGATCGACCGCCATCATGTCCATGGCGCTGAGTTGCTCGCCCGCTTTCATCAATCCAATTTCTGCGGTCAGTGACGTGCCTGCACGTCCCGCAAACAACAAGGCGCTGACCACGGGCCCAAGTTCACGCACCAAACTCAAGGCCACCAACAGCCCCAAGGCTTCCGACGAGCCATAACGTTGCAAGGTGTAGTAACCCTGCAGGCTGAGCACAAAGCCCACAAACAAACCCGACACCGCAATGATGGCCAAGGAGTAGTTGCCCAAGAAATGCACTTGGTCGCGCACCAGCCCAAAGCGGCGCATGTTGCTACCAAACAAACCGATGAGGCGAATGAACAAACGCGCCCCCAAACCCAAGCCAGCCAAATAGCTGCGCACAGCAAAACCCAATTGCGCGAGGAACTTCATGCCTGCCCCGCCACGCCAAAGTCTTGCGCCACGCTCGGACCGGGGTAATGGAAACGCACGGGGCCATCAGGCGCCGCGCTGACAAACTGATGCACCAAGGGATCAGTGCTTTGACGCACCTCATCGGGCGTGCCTTGGGCCGCGATCTTGCCGTTGGCCAACACAATCACCTGGTCGGCGATGTGGAAGGTTTCATCCAAATCGTGCGACACGATGACACTGGTCAGCCCCAAGGTATCGTTGAGTTGGCGAATCAAGCGTGCCGCCGTACCCAATGAAATGGGGTCCAAGCCCGCAAACGGCTCGTCGTACATGATCAACTCGGGGTCCAACGCCATGGCGCGGGCCAAGGCCACACGACGCGCCATGCCACCCGAGACTTCACTGGGCATCAGATCACGCGCACCACGCAAACCCACGGCTTGCAGTTTCATCAGCACGATGTCGCGAATCATGGATTCGCTCAAATCGGTGTGCTCACGCAAGGGAAACGCCACGTTGTCAAACACACTCAAGTCGGTGAACAACGCGCCAAATTGAAACAACATGCCCATGCGGCGTCGCACAGCATACAAGTCAGCGGCATTGAGGGCCGCGACCTCTTGACCATCAAAAGTCAGACTACCCGACTGCGCACGGTACTGCCCCCCGATCAAACGCAACACCGTGGTTTTGCCCTCACCCGACGCACCCATGAGGGCCGTGACTTTGCCGCGTGGCACGGTCAACGTGATGCCATCGAGAATGACACGTTCGCCGTAGCCAAAGCACACATCGCGCAGCTCGACCA
Organism: Comamonadaceae bacterium; assembly: GCA_041311135.1. Classification (GTDB taxonomy): domain Bacteria; phylum Pseudomonadota; class Gammaproteobacteria; order Burkholderiales; family Burkholderiaceae_C; genus Limnohabitans. The sequence goes on from JBFYKC010000064.1 coordinate 9,078, forward strand.
ACGCATCAGGGTTTGTATTTAAGGAGGAAGTGGTCGTCATAGAAACAAAAGCTGGCCTATTGATAAAACAGGCCAGCTTTTGCTATTTTAGTTCCAAGCCTTGACAGACTTGTAAAGATGAGAACTTAGCGAGGCAAATCGCTGCAGCCCATCAAAAACTCGTCCACCGCGCGTGCGGCCTGGCGGCCTTCGCGAATCGCCCAGACCACCAAAGATTGGCCACGGCGCACGTCGCCCGCAGCAAACACTTTGTCCACGTTGGTAGCGTAGCCACCGGTGAATTCGGTTGTCGCTTTGGCGTTGCCGCGTGCATCTTTCTCGATGCCAAAGCCTTCCAGGATCGTTGCCACGGGGTTCACGAAGCCCATCGCCAACAACACGAGGTCGGCTTTGATGATTTCTTCGGTGCCCGCCACTTCGACCATCTTGCCGTCTTTCCATTCGACACGAACGGTTTTGACGCCGGTGACCTTGCCGTTTTCGCCCACAAACTCTTTGGTCGAAATGGCGAACTCACGCTTGAGCAGGCCTTTTTCAGCGCTCTCGTCGTGGCTGGAGCTGGTGCGCAGCTTGAGCGGCCAGTACGGCCAGACCAGTGGCTTGTTCTCTTGCTCGGGCGGCATGGGCATCACTTCAAACTGGGTGACGGCCACGGCACCATGGCGTGTGCTGGTACCCACACAGTCAGAGCCGGTGTCGCCACCGCCAATGACCACCACGTGCTTGCCATCGGCGCGCAATTGGTCTTTCAACTTATCGCCCGCGTTGACTTTGTTTTGCTGGGGCAAAAACTCCATCGCGAAATGAATGCCGGCCAAGTCACGGCCCGGCGCGGGCAAATCACGTGACTGCTCAGAACCACCGGTCAACAGCACGGCGTCAAAGTCTTTCTTTAACTGCGCAGGGCTGATGGTCTCTTTCGACCAGTTGGTGACCTTCGAATCCTTGGGCAATTCGCCCACGATGACGCTGGTGCGAATGGTGACGCCTTCGGCTTCGAGCTGTTTGGCACGACGGTCAATGTGCGACTTTTCCATCTTGAAATCAGGAATGCCGTAACGCAGCAAACCGCCAATGCGGTCGTTCTTTTCGAACAAGGTCACGTCGTGACCGACGCGTGCCAACTGCTGGGCAGCGGCCATACCGGCAGGGCCTGAACCCACAACAGCGACCTTCTTGCCTGTCTTGTGTTTGGCGGGCTTGGCCACCACCCAACCTTCAGACCACGCTTTGTCAATGATGGCGTGCTCGATGGACTTGATGCCCACCGCGTCGCCATTGACGTTCACCACGCACGCAGCTTCGCAAGGTGCGGGGCAAATGCGGCCAGTGAACTCGGGGAAGTTGTTGGTGCTGTGCAGCACGTCAATCGCGTTCTTCCAATCGCCTTGGTACACCAAGTCGTTGAAGTCCGGAATGATGTTGTTAACAGGGCAACCGTTGTTACAAAACGGTGTGCCGCAGTCCATGCAACGAGCCGCTTGTGCATTGGCTTGTTTGTCGTCCAAACCAATCACAAATTCGTCGTAGTTTTTCAAGCGCTCTTTGACGGGCTTGTAGCCCTCTTCGATGCGCTCAATTTCCATAAAGCCAGTGACTTTTCCCATGATTCTTGTCCTTTAATAGAGCGACGCCAATTAGGCAGCGACCGCTTTTTTGACCTTCGAGCCAGAAGATTTAGCAGCGTTCAACTCGCCCAACGCACGCTTGTATTCGTTGGGGAATACTTTGACGAACTTGGCGCGGGCAGCGTCCCAGTTGTCTAGCAAGTCACGCGCACGTTTGGAGCCTGTCCAACGGTGGTGGTCTTCAAGTAGCTTTTTGAG
>JBFYKC010000067.1:0-5152 GCA_041311135.1 Comamonadaceae bacterium
TTCAAAAAGAATATTACGTGTCTGTGGTGACAGACCGTGCGACCCAAAAAGTGGCGTTCATCGCTTCCAGCGAAGGCGGCATGGACATTGAAGAAGTGGCGCACTCCACGCCTGAGAAAATCATCACTGACTTGGTTGACCCATTGACAGGTTTGGGCCAAGCGCAAGCGTTGAAGATCGCTAACGCAGTTGGTTTGACTGGCGGCTCTGCCGACCAAGCAGCTGACGTGTTGCAAAAACTGTACAAGTGCTACATGGACACTGACGCATCTTTGGTGGAAATCAACCCACTGAACTGCGACAGCAAAGGCAACATCATGGCTTTGGATGCGAAGTTCAACTTCGACTCCAACGCTTTGTTCCGTCACCCCGAAATCGTGGCTTACCGCGATTTGGACGAAGAAGATCCTGCTGAAGTGGAAGCTTCTAAGTTCGACTTGGCCTACATCTCCTTGGACGGCAACATCGGTTGCTTGGTCAACGGTGCCGGCTTGGCCATGGCCACCATGGACACCATCAAGTTGTTCGGCGGCGAGCCAGCCAACTTCTTGGACGTGGGCGGCGGCGCGACAGCTGAGAAAGTGACTGAAGCTTTCAAGATCATGTTGAAGAACCCCAAAGTCAAAGGCATTTTGGTCAACATCTTCGGCGGCATCATGAAGTGCGACACCATCGCCAACGGCGTGGTCACCGCTTGTAAAGCTGTGAATTTGTCCGTGCCACTGGTGGTGCGCATGAAGGGCACCAACGATGAGTTGGGCAAGAAAATTTTGGCCGATTCCGGTCTGCCCATCATCTCTGCCGACACCATGGCCGAAGCTGCAACCGCGATCGTTGCAGCCGTTAAGTAATGATCTTGTGGGACAGATCTTTAGCTCTGTCCCCAACTGACTAGGACACTTTATGTCAATCTACATCAATAAAAACACCAAGGTCATCACCCAAGGTATCACCGGCAAAACCGGTCAGTTCCACACTGAAAAGTGCATCGAGTACGCAAACGGTAAAAACTGTTTCGTCGCGGGTGTGAACCCCAAGAAAGCGGGCGAGTCCATCTTCGGCGTGCCAATTTTCTCGACCGTCAAAGACGCTGCCAAAGAAACAGGCGCCACCGTGTCTGTGATCTACGTGCCACCCGCTGGCGCAGCCGCTGCGATCTGGGAAGCTGTGGAAGCGGACCTCGACTTGGCCATCTGTATCACCGAAGGCATTCCCGTTCGTGACATGCTCGAAGTGCGCAACAAGATGAAGGAAAAAGAAGCCAAAGGCGGCAAGAAAACCTTGTTGCTCGGCCCTAACTGCCCTGGCTTGATCACCCCTGACGAAATCAAGATCGGCATCATGCCCGGTCACATTCACCGCAAAGGCCGCATTGGCGTTGTGTCACGTTCTGGCACATTGACCTATGAAGCCGTGGCGATGTTGACCGAAGTGGGCTTGGGTCAATCCAGCGCCGTCGGTATCGGTGGTGACCCCATCAACGGCTTGAAGCACATTGACGTGATGAAAGCTTTCAACGACGATCCAGACACCGACGCCGTCATCATGATCGGTGAAATCGGTGGTCCAGACGAAGCCGAAGCCGCTCAGTGGTGCAAGGCCAACATGAAGAAGCCTATCGTGGGCTTCATCGCGGGTGTGACTGCCCCTCCCGGCAAGCGCATGGGCCATGCGGGCGCGTTGATCTCTGGCGGCGCAGACACGGCAGACGCCAAGCTCGCCATCATGGAAGAGTGTGGTTTCACCATCACACGTAACCCCTCTGAATTGGGCAAGTTGCTCAAGGCTCAGTTGAAGTAATCTCCTGCGGGAATTGCCCCAACCTAGGCGAGCGGTGGTTTCACCGCTCGCTTTTTTTTGAACTCATGCATGGTCTACGCGTGCCACCGTGCTCCCTAGAATTCACGCCCACTCTTTCAAAAGGATTTGCGATGAAACACCCCCTGCAACGCGGCTTCACCTTGATTGAACTCATGATCGTGGTGGCCATTATTGGCATCCTCGCCTCGGTGGCGCTGCCTGCGTACCAAGACTACACCGTGCGTGCCCGCGTGAGCGAGGGCTTGGGGTTGGCATCGGCGGCCAAAACCAATGTGCTGGACGTGCTCAACAGCGGCAGCGTTGCCACGGCGACCAATGGCTACAAGACCGGCTACACCTGGTCGGGCAGCACCAAGAACATCAGCTCGGTTGATATCGCACCAACGACCGGTGTGATCACCATCACCACCACGGCCGCCGCTGGCGCGGGAAGCGTGCTGTTGGTGCCCTACACCAAGAGTGGCAACACCGAGTCGGCCTTGCCAGCTCCCACGGCGACGGTGACCACCATCGATGGCGTGGTCCAGTGGAAGTGCATGGCCAAAGGTGCGGCCGCATTTGTCGGCGTCACGGTTCCCAGCGATGCGTTGGACGCCAAGTACGTGCCGAGCGATTGCAAATAAAGACGCTCTTGCGTCCATCCACAAGGCGCCATTTGGCGCCTTTTTTCATACACCGCTGGCAAGTGATGGAAAATCAAGTCATGCATCCCCTTCGACCTAAGCTTGTGCCATTTCACGGCTTGATGTTGGCTTTGTGCATTTCTATGCCGTGGCTCAATCCATTTGCCAGTAGCCCTTCTACGGCGGTGATTCCCCTGCTTGTCAGTTGGATGCTGGCTGCTTGCGCACTGCTGATCGTTGTGGAAATGCCGAAGGCGAAATCTCAGTGGTTGACGGGAGGGCGTGCACTGATGGGTGCGTTGTCGCTTTGTCTGGCACTCTCATTGGTATGGGTGCCGCAAGTTGTGGATCATGCGCTGACCGCAGGATTGCTGGCGGCCATGATGTGTGTGGGGTTGATGGTAGAGGTTGGACGTCGTGCCGCAACAAATGAGTGGGTGTTGCGCGTCATTGTTCTGGCTCTTTTGTTGGCTGCTTTGATCAGCAGTGTGCTGGGGGTGTTGCAATATTTAGGCTTGGCGCGAGAGCTTGCACCCTGGGTGAATCAACCGCTGAAAGGCGACGCGTTTGCCAACTTGCGACAACGAAATCAATTTGCTTCGCTCACCAGCCTGGGACTGGTCACCTTGTTAGGGGGACTGGCGGCGTGTAGCCAAGAGAAGTCACTTCCGCCAGCACGATGGTGGATGGCCGTTGGGATCTTGAATGTTCTTGCAGCTGGCGTGGCTTGTTCAATGTCACGCACGGGTGCCGTGCAATGGCTTCTCGTCAGTTGTTTGATGGCAGTATGGATTTGGCAGCAAGGCGATAGCAAAAGCAGCAGTGGCAAAAAACTGATGGCCATGGTCCTTGCTGCACCGGTGTTGATCGTGCTGTGGTCCCTGTTGCTACCTTGGCTTGCCGAACAAACCACAGGTGAGTGGGGTGCCAGCATGATCTTGCGCGTGACCGGTCAAACCCAAGACTACAACGCATGTGGCGGACGCCAAGTGTTGTGGCGCAATGTCTTGGCATTGATTGCACAGCACCCGTGGCTGGGTTGGGGTTGGGGTGAAACGGACTTCGCGCATTTCATGACGCCCTACGCAGATATGCGCTTTTGTGATTTGTTAGACAACGCCCATAACTTTCCCTTGCACTTGGCCTTGGAGTTTGGCGTGCCCTTTGCATCAGTGACACTGATTGCCATGTTCGTCTGGATCGTCCGCAGGCAGCCGTGGCGTGAACAATCTCCATGGCGCCTGATGGCGTGGGGCATTTTGGTTGTGGTGGGCGTGCACAGCATGCTGGAATATCCACTTTGGTATGGTCCTTTCCAAATGACATTCGGCCTTGCGCTGGGGCTGTTGTGGTCCACGTCCGCGGTGGATGTACACGAGCAAGAGTTGCCACTTTTTATCGCCGCATTGCTATTTGTGGGCTGCTTATATGCAGCTTGGGATTTCAATCGTGTGGGGCAAGTCTACCGACCTGCCGCTGCGCGCGATGCGCTATACCGTGATGACCCGCTTCACCACGCAAAGCAATCATGGTTGTTTCGGAATCAGGCGGAATTCGCAGAGCTCACCACCCGTGATGTGACAGCTTCCAACGCAGAAGCAACGTACGGATTGTCGCTACGACTCATGCACTATTCGCCAGAAGAACGTGTCGTGCAGCGCGCCATTGACAGTGCGCAACACTTAGGTCAGGAGGCGCAAGCGCAAGCGCTTACCAAGCGTCTAGAAGACGTCAAGCGATCACACAACAAATAGTCACGTTTTGGCAGCGCTTGCCTTGTCGCGAGCCTCTTGGATTGCGAGCAATTTGAGGTACTTGTAATACGTGCTCTCAGCGTTGTAGATGGCCAGCATGAAGCCATGACGGCCATCTAAAAAGCCTACTCGGAAAAAATAGGTACGGACAAAGGCCCAAAACCCATGGCCAATGGCTTTGCCAAATGAACCTTTGACGCCCTTGTTGTCCAGATCTTTGGCGTTGCCGGAAGCATACCGATTGAGTTTTTCGAGGACATCATCTAAGTCGCGATAACTGTAGTGAATCAAGCTTTCATACAAGTCGGCCTTGCTGCCGTTCACCGTCATGTGTGCATGCAAAAAATGATCCGTGAAGCCGGCTTTTTCGCGCTTTACCAACCGCAAGGTGTAGTCTGGCCGCCATCCACCGTGGTGAATAAATGTGCCACACAGACTGGAGAGGCGAGGAAGCCGATATCCATCTGCCCGTTTGCTTCGAATGGCCGCTAATACTTCCTCTTTCAAGGCTGGGGTGATCCGCTCGTCTGCATCCAAAGACAAAACCCAGTCAGATGTTGCCATCGAGATCCCGCGGGCTTGCTGAGGACCGTAGCCCGGCCAATCTGTTGAGACAACGCGAGCGCCCGCATCTTGTGCGAGCTGTTGAGTGCCATCCGTGCTGCCAGAATCTAAAACAATGATCTCGTCGGCAAAAGACGCCGATTGAACACAGTCCGAAATATTGCGAGCTTCATTTTTTGCCGCGATGATGATGGTGAGTGTCGTCATGGTTGGAGTGGCTTGAATCGGTTGTCGTGATGAAGATCGTTAATTTGACACGTAACTGCCCGACTTACCGCCGTGCTTCTCTAGCAAGTGCACATCGGTCATCGTCATACCCCTATCGACGGCTTTGCACATGTCGTAAATAGTCAGTAAAGCCACTTGCACCGCGGTGAGTGCTTCCATCTC
>JBFYKC010000076.1:0-7106 GCA_041311135.1 Comamonadaceae bacterium
AGCCGGAGGTGTGCACCACTAGACCGGGCTTGGCTTTGGAGGGGTCTACTTCCCAAAGCTCTTTGATGCCGATGGCAAAAGTTTGTGGGTCACGGCCTTCTGTCAAGTTGTATTTGGCGATCACTTGCTTGCCCAAGTGGCCACGTGCGCCTTCGGCGAAGATGGTGTACTTGGCATGCAGCTCCATGCCGAGCTGGAAGTTGTCGGTGGGTTCACCGTCTTTGCCAATGCCGAGGTTGCCGGTGGCCACGCCTTTCACAGCGCCTTGTTCGTCGTACAGCACTTCAGCGGCGGTGAAGCCCGGGAAAATTTCTACGCCGATCGATTCCGCATGTGCGGCCATCCACTTCACCAAGTTGCTGAGCGACACCACATAGCAGCCGTCGTTGTGCAGGTTGCGGGGTACCAGCCAATCAGGGGTGCGTGTGGCGCTGGATTCGTTCAAGAACAGCACATCGTCGCCGGTGACCGCTTGGTTCAACGGTGCGCCGAGTTCTTGCCAATTGGGAATGAGTTCGGTGATGGCCTTGGGGTCCATCACAGCGCCCGACAAAATGTGTGCGCCAGGCTCGGAGCCTTTTTCAAGCACGACGACCGACACATCGTTGCCTTTTTCAGCGGCCAGTTGTTTGATGCGGATGGCCGTGGCCAAACCACCGGGGCCGCCACCCACGACGACGACGTCGTATTCCATGGCTTCACGTGGGCCGAACTGGGCGAGGATTTCTTCTTGTGTCATGCGTTTGTCTCGTGCGGTTGTCAGAGTTGGGACACATTTTAGGGGCAGTGTTAAACACCCTTGTCATAATGAAATAACACAACACAGCAGGAGGCCGGCATGGCATACAACTTGGATTTATCGGGCCGCGTGGCCTTGGTCACAGGGGCTTCGAGTGGCTTAGGCGCCCAATTTGCCCGTACCCTCGCACGTGCCGGTGCGGCCGTGGTGTTGGCCAGTCGCCGAGAGGAGAAGCTGAAAGACTTGCGTGCCGAAATTGAATCAGAAGGTGGCGATGCCCACGTGGTGAGCCTAGATGTCACCAGCATTGCCAGCATCAAATCGGCGGTGGCCCATGCCGAAACTGAGGTGGGCAGCATTGACATCTTGGTCAACAACTCGGGCGTCAGCAACACCCAGCGTGTGCAAGATGTGAGTGAGGACGACTTTGACTTCATCTTCAATACCAACGTGAAGGGCTCGTTCTTTGTGGCGCAAGAGGTGGGCAAGCGCATGCTGGCGCGTGCCAAAGGCGCGGCGCCTGGTACCTACACGGGCGGGCGCATCATCAACATCGCATCGGTGGCAGGCCTGCGCGTGTTGCCGCAGATCGGCCCGTACTGCATGAGCAAGGCCGCCGTGATCCAGATGACCAAGGTGTTGGCCATGGAGTGGGGACGCTTTGGCATCAATGTGAATGCGATTTGCCCAGGCTACATCGATACCGAAATCAACCACCACCATTGGCAAACCGAGCAAGGTCAAAAATTGGTCAGCATGCTGCCGCGCAAACGCGTGGGGCAGCCCCATGATTTAGATGCGTTGCTGGTGCTGCTGGCCAGTGCCGAGAGTGGCTTTATCAACGGTTCCATCATGTCAGCGGACGACGGGTTTGCCATATGAGATACGAAATTCCAGAAGTCAAAAAACTCGTCTTCGAGATGAACATCCCCATCCGCTGGGGCGACATGGATGCCATGGGGCATGTCAACAACACCACGTATTTCCGTTACTTAGAAATTGCGCGCGTCGATTGGTTGAATCAATTCAATGCGGCACCGGGACCCGTGGGTGAGGGGCCGGTGATCGTGAATGCGTTTTGCAATTTCTACAAACAACTCGAATACCCAGGCGATGTGTTGCTCAAGATGTACACCAGCGACCCGGGGCGCACCACCGTCGAGACGTGGGCCACGATGGAGCAAGCGGCTAACCCCGGCACGATTTACGCAGCCGGTGGCGCCACCATGATTTGGGTGGACTTCCCCAAGCAAAAAGCAGTCGACTTACCCGGTTGGTTGCGCGAGATGGTCACACCTTGACCCATAGATTGGCATGCGCTTCTAGCCATTTTTTGGCCAGTTGCGTGTTGCCTTCTTGTGAAGGATGAAAGTGTGGTCGCAAATAACGCATCAAAGGTAAGGCGCATCGCCATACGGCGCCATGCCGGCCCCACAGGAAGAGGAAGCCGTCCCACCACGTGCGTGGTTTCATTAGACGACCATCGTCCCACAAATTGAGGGTGGTTTGTCGCACACAGTCTGTCAAAAAAATCAAAACGACATAAGCAAACCAAAAAATTCGACGGCGGTAAGACCCACCGAGCTCTTCGTAAAGATCGAAGGCAATGGTTTTGTGTTCACACTCTTCGCTTGCATGCCATTGCCAGAGTGTTCGAAATGGTTCATCGGCGTTGAGAAACCAATCGCCAGAGCCCTCTTGGTGGCGCAATGTTTGTTCGCCAAAAATGGCGGTGAAGTGTTCCAGCGCCGATGTGATGGCCAATTCATTCAAGGCTTGTGTTTCTTTGGCTTGGCTTTGACTTAACTTTCTGCCCGAAGCAATTCGGGCACGTGCGCGAATTTCCCAATGGTTGCGCAAGCCTTGTGCTGTCAATTGCGCGTTGAATAGACCGTGCAAGTGACGATGGGTGGCTTCTTGGCCCATAAATCCGAGTGTGTTTGCGTGCATCTCTTTGGAGATCGATGCAGCGGGCAGCGCTGCCAATCCCTTTTGCACGGCCTCGATGAAAAATTGTTCACCGACAGGAAAACTCATGGATAAAGCGTTGGCAAATGCCGTGCGAAATGCGTCGCCGCCATTCCAGTGTCGAGCCAATGGCTGCCGTAAATCAACCATCAATCGACGGACCACGAGGGAAGACGCGGATGATTCAGATGCTGATAGACGTTGAGTCATTTTTGATTTAAAAGAATTAACAATCTGTATTTTTGTATTTAAATAGTGTGGTTAATTGTTAAAATCAGTCATGTTTTGAGGCAAGCAATACAGGAGAGCCTAACTGTGACGAAATCGTTGCCACGCATGCGTCGGACTCCTTCTCAAGACCGTGCGTTGCACACGGTAAACACCATATTGGACGCCGCAGCTCAGGTTATTGAGCAACATGGGTTGATAGGGTTGACGACCAACAAAGTTGCGGTCAAGTCCGGCTTTTCAATTGGCACGCTGTACCAATACTTTCATAACAAAGAGGTACTTTTATCCACACTGGTGAAAAGAGGTCGAGAGATCGTTTTAGCGGATCTGCACGCTTACTTATTGCAAGTCGAAGCACTTGACCGTCCTGAGTTGCTTCATCCGCAGGATTTGTTTAGGGAGTTCATACGGATTCAAATCGGAGGATTGGCCAAAGGAGGGCACTTCAGACGAAAAGTCATCCGTCAATGTTGGCGCATGGAGAATGTGGAGGAGACGGCAGAAGCAATTCGCGAAATTTCCGATCGCATCATGATTTGTTTACAAAGAATTCAGCATCCTTTGCTGCGCAAGCCAACGCCAGCACTGATGTTCACGGTGTCGCGGGCCGTAACCGGCGTTATACGAAGTGCCTCGCTGGAGAATGCCGCTTTGCTTGATTCTCGCGAACTAGAAGATGAGCTGGTGCAACTTGTTTGGGGACTGTTGTCCAAAAAGTCCTTGCTTTAAGGGGATGTGGCTTGATCAAGCTGAGTCAACCATAGCAACGCCGCGTCACGGTCGGTGCCGCACATCTCAGCTGAAGGCTGTAACCCGCCGCAAAACGCAGGACGTTCAGGCTTACCAAACACCGCACAACGCATGTCGGGCAACAGCTGTGCGCAGGATACGCCCGCAGGTTTACCGTGCGGCATGCCGGGCAAGGCACTGGTGATGGACGGCGCGATGCAACAGGCACCGCAACCGCTGCGGCATTGCATTTACTTTTGCTTGGGCACGCGACCCATCAGATAAAACTCGGGGTTGGGCAGCATGTTGCTGAAGCTGGCGATGCGGTTGCTCAAACCGAAGAAGGCGGTGATCGCCGCGATGTCCCAAATGTCTTCGTCGTTGAAACCATGGGCGTGCAAGGCGGTGAAGTCGGCATCGTCCACCAGGTCGCTGTGTAGGCAGACCTTCATGGCGAAGTCGAGCATGGCGCGTTGGCGAGGCGTGATGTCTGCCTTGCGGTAGTTCACGGCCACTTGATCGGCGACCAAGGGTTTCTTTTCGTAGATGCGCAAGATGGCACCGTGTGCGACCACGCAATACAAGCAGTTGTTGGCCGCGCTGGTGGTGGTGACGATCATTTCACGGTCACCTTTGGTGAGGTTGCTGTCGCGGCCCACCGATTCGGGCACCATCAACGCGTCGTGGTACGCAAAGAACGCGCGCCATTCAGCGGGGCGTCGGGCCAAACCTAAAAACACATTGGGCACAAAGCCCGCTTTTTCTTGCACCTCCAAAATTTTGGCACGAATGTCTTCTGGTACATCTTTCAATTCGGGGTGGGGGTAGCGGCTCATACCAAGTCTCCAAGTGGGGTTTGTTGAGGCGATTATCCTTGGGGTTGATTGCATAGCGAGGAACCCACATGACAGACAAACACCCACACCCCACCGACGACGCCTTTCAAAAAGGGCTGGCACAGCGCACCCGTGTGATGGGCCAACCTTTTGTCGACAAAGCCTTTGCAGGCGCCACCGATTTCACCTTGCCCATGCAACACCACATCACCCGTGCAGCGTGGGGCGACACTTGGCAACGCGGTGTGTTAGATTTGAAAACACGCAGCCTCATCACCGTGGCCATGCTGACGGCGTTGGGTAAATCGCACGAGCTCAAAGGCCATGTGCGCGGTGCGTTGAACAACGGCGCGACGAAAGAAGAGCTGCAAGAAGTGTTGTTGCACGCCGCTATTTACTGCGGTGTGCCCACGGCGGTGGAAGGCTTTCGTGCAGCCGCAGAAGTGGTGGACGCGCCTACGTCTTGATGCGTTTGTGTTGGATTAACCCACCAGTAGTTTGTGTACCAAGTCGGCCGTGGTGGATGACTTGAACTTGCGCATCAAGCGTGCACGGTAAATCTCCACCGTGCGATGGCTGATGCCCAAGGCGCGGCCAATTTCCTTGGATGTCATGCCGTTCATCAAAAAGGCGGCCACCTCGCGCTCACGTGCGGTCAGCTCGGCACTCACGGGGCGGGTGGCACTGAGGTCTTCAAAACTCCAAATGCCGGCTTCGTGAGGGGCCGCGCGGTTCAAAGCACGGCCAGTGACGTGGCACCAAAACGGCTCGCCTTTGAAGCGGCCGTCGATGCGTTTCATCACACGGTCGTCGGCATACAAGCCCTTGGTATTCAAGATGGGTTCAATGCGTGCGCCGGTGCGTTCGTATTCGTCGGCACTGGGATAAAGCACCTCAAATGACTGACCGATCAGCTGCTCGCGGCTGGCGCCAAACATGTCGCACAGGCGTTGGTTGCAGTCCACCATGGTGCGGTTGCGTGACAGCACTAGCCCGATGGGGGCGAGGTCGAAGGCGAGGCGGTAGTCAATCATGGGACGGTCAGTCAGGGGTGAGTGCTTACGAAAAACTACGTATGGAATTACGTAGTATCGTAATGCCACTCTGTTTCACTTTTTGGAGCATCCCTTGAACAAAGTTTTTCCTTCTGCTGCTGAAGCGCTCAAAGACATCGTGGCCGATGGCCAACTGATGGCTGTGGGTGGTTTTGGCCTGTGTGGCATTCCTGAAGCCCTGATTGACGCGTTGCGCGACAGTGGCGTGAAGGACTTGACCGTGGTCTCTAACAACGCGGGTGTTGATGGTTTTGGTTTGGGCAAGTTGCTCGAAACACGCCAAATCAAAAAAATGATCTCCAGCTACGTGGGCGAGAACAAAGAGTTCGAACGCCAATATCTGTCTGGCGAATTGGAATTGGAGTTCACCCCCCAAGGCACCTTGGCTGAAAAGCTGCGTGCCGGTGGTGCGGGCATTCCTGCGTTCTTCACCAAAACCGGTGTGGGCACCATCGTCGCTGATGGCAAAGAACTGCGCGAATTTGATGGCGAAACCTATGTGATGGAGCGTTCACTCGTGCCCGAGGTGTCACTCATCAAGGCTGACGTGGCCGATCGTTCTGGCAACCTGCGTTTCAACATGACGGCACGCAACTTCAACCCCGCCGCCGCGACCGCCGGCAAGATTTGCGTGGTGGAAGTCGAGCGCATTGTGGCCACGGGCGAATTGGCGCCTGACGACATTCACTTGCCTGGCATTTACGTGCACCGCATCGTGCACAACCCCACGCCCGAGAAGCGCATTGAAAAGCGCACCACCCGCGACCGCAAATAAGGAACCCATCATGGCTTGGACTCAAGACGAAATGGCCGCACGTGCGGCAAGCGAACTGCAAGACGGTTTTTATGTGAACCTCGGTATTGGCATTCCCACCTTGGTGGCGAACCATGTGCCTGACCATGTTGAGGTTTGGTTGCAAAGCGAAAACGGCATGCTCGGCATTGGCCCGTTCCCTTACGAAGATGAAGTCGATGCCGACTTGATCAACGCAGGCAAGCAAACCGTGACCACCATCAAAGGTTCGGCGATTTTTGGCAGCGACCAATCGTTCGCCATGATCCGTGGCGGCAAGATCAACCTCTCTATCCTGGGCGCGATGCAGGTGAGCGAGAAGGGCGATTTGGCCAACTGGATGATCCCCGGCAAGATGATCAAAGGCATGGGTGGCGCGATGGACTTGGTGGCCGGCGTGAAGCGGGTGATTGTGCTGATGGAGCACGTGGCCAAGAAGAAAGACGGCACCGAAGACTTGAAGATCTTGAAAGACTGCACCTTGCCCTTGACTGGCGTGGGCGTGGTCGACCGCATCATCACCGACTTGGCGGTGATGGACGTGGTGCCCGAAGGCTTGAAAGTGATTGAGCTGGCACCCGGCGTGACCCGCGAGTTCTTGCAAAGCAAGACCGGCGTGACCTTGATTTAATTCAACGGATTACCAAGAAAAAAGCCGCTCACTGAGCGGCTTTTTTATATGGAGCGGGTGATGGGAATCGAACCCACGTTATTTGCTTGGGAAGCAAGAGTCCTACCATTGAACGACACCCGCA
>JBFYKC010000103.1:0-6721 GCA_041311135.1 Comamonadaceae bacterium
GTGCACCTGCTGTTTCTTTGGAGGAGGAGTTGGCGCGAGTGCTGCCTGTGGTGCGAGAGGCCGTGCGGCTCGGTGTACCGATCTCTGTGGACACCTACAAAGCGGGCGTGATGCAGGCGGTGTTGGATGCCGGGGCTGACATCATCAACGATGTGTGGGCCTTGCGGCAAGCAGGGGCGCAACAGGTGGTGGCTGCGCATGCCCAGTGCGGCGTGTGTTTGATGCACATGCATGGGGAGCCTCAAACCATGCAGGCTTTGCCCATGCAAGGAGAAGTGATTCAACCGGTGGTTGAATTCCTGAAAGTCCAAGCGCAGGCGTTGATCACCTCAGGTGTGGCGCCCGCGCGGATCGCGCTCGATCCTGGCGTGGGGTTTGGCAAGACCGTGGCTCAAAACTTTGAACTGCTGGCTCACCAAGATCAGCTGTTGGCCTTGGGATACGGGTTGTTGGTGGGCTGGTCGCGCAAGTCCTCCTTGGGGGCGGTGACCGGCTGTGAGGTGGGGGCGCGCCTGGTTCCCAGTGTGGCGGCTGCCCTGCTGGCGGTAGAGCGGGGCGCGCGCATTGTGCGTGTGCATGATGTGGCGCCAACCGTGCAAGCGCTGAAGGTTTGGCACGCCTCTCAGGTTTGAGACAATCCTCACGAGACACTCAATCAAAACAACAAAGAAAGTAGCGCCCATGACACGCAAATACTTTGGCACAGACGGCATCCGCGGCACCGTGGGGCAAGCCCCTATCACGCCCGATTTTGTGTTGCGCTTGGCGCATGCGGTCGGCCGCGTGTTGAAGCAAACCGAAGCGCATCCCACCGTGCTGATTGGTAAAGACACGCGTATCTCGGGCTACATGTTGGAATCGGCTTTGGAGTCGGGCTTTAACTCAGCCGGTGTGAATGTGGTGTTGTTGGGGCCTTTGCCAACGCCCGGCGTGGCCTACCTCACGCGTGCGCAACGTGCGAGTTTGGGCGTAGTGATCAGCGCCAGTCACAACCCGTTTGCCGACAACGGCATCAAGTTCTTCAGTGCCCAAGGCAACAAGCTCAGCGACGCATGGGAATTGGCGGTGGAAGCCGCTTTGGACGAAGTGCCTGTTTGGGTGGACTCGGCGAATTTGGGTAAAACCAAGCGCTTGGACGATGCCGCAGGCCGCTACATTGAGTTTTGCAAAAGCACGTTTTCCAACGAGCTCACGCTCAAAGGCTTGAAGATCGTGGTGGATGCCGCACACGGTGCGGCGTATCACATCGCGCCCAAAGTGTTCCACGAGTTGGGTGCCGATGTGGTGGCGATTGGGTGTGCGCCCGATGGCTTGAACATCAACCACGAAGTCGGCGCGACACATCCGGATGCGTTGGTGCGTTCGGTCAAGGCCAACCATGCTGATTTTGGCATTGCATTGGATGGCGATGCCGATCGTTTGCAAATGGTGGATGCCCAAGGCCGCTTATACAACGGCGATGAATTGTTGTACTTGATGGCCGACGACCGTTTGGCGAATGATGAAGTGGTCCCTGGTGTGGTGGGCACATTGATGACCAACATGGCGGTCGAAGTTGCGTTGAAAAAACGCGGTGTCAACTTTGTACGGGCCAAGGTCGGGGACCGCTATGTGCTGGAAGAACTGGCGAAAAACAAATGGCTTTTGGGTGGCGAAGGTTCAGGCCACTTGCTGGCGTTGGACAAGCACACCACCGGAGATGGCTTAGTGAGTGCCTTACAAATTCTGCAAACCTGTGCACGCAGCGGGCGCACCATGGCAGAGTTGCTCAAAGAGGTCACGCTTTTTCCGCAAACCTTGATCAACGTGCGTCTGCATCCTGGCCAAGATTGGCAAGCCAACGCGCGCATGCAAGCGGAAGTGAAAGCCGTAGAGGATGAATTGAAAGATACAGGTCGCGTGTTGATTCGTGCCAGCGGAACCGAGCCTTTGGTCCGTGTGATGGTGGAAGCGCGGGACGAAGCACAAGCCCATGCCTGTGCCAAGCGCATTGCCGATACCTTGTCAGCTTAAGGGTGGCGCTTAGCCAGCGCGGGTGCTGCATAAGCCGCTCGCCATAGCACGGGGAGCAACACGGCGGTGGTGACGTACAAGGCCAAGCTTCCGGTTTGCCAAAACGCAATCGGCGATTGCGGTATCAGCCATGACACCACTGCCCAGTCCAAGGCTGGGCCATACGCCACGACGTAACCTCCTGCAAGTCCTAAGCCCCAAAGCAACACGGTGTAGGTGATGAGGGGCAACACGGTGATGCCGTAGCTTCGCAGTGCGAACACGCAAAACACTTGCACAGCATCCGCCACGTGGTACAGCATCAGCCACACAAACAAGGCGGCAGCCAATGCAGCGACATCGGCAGACTGTGTGTAAAACTTGGCAATGGTTTCGCCATGCCAACCGATCACGGCGGCGACGCTCAGGCTCAGAAGCAATACCAAGCCCAACCCTGTACGCAAGGCTTGCCTAGCTCGATGGCGCTGTCCCGCCCCAATCCAATAGCTCACGCGTGCGCTGCTGGCGATCGATAACGACAACGGCATCATGTAGAGCACGGCTGTCATGGTCGACACAATTTGGTGGCTGGCCGTGGCCACAACGCCCAAGCGCGCAATGAACAACGACATCAAGGTGAACGAGGTGACCTCGACGCCGATGGCCAAGCCACTGGGCAGCCCTAAACGGACAAAGCGCAGCAACGTGGACGTATGGGGTTTCTCCATGGGAGCCCAAATTCTGTAAGGTTTGTAAAAATCTTGCGATTGCATTAACCACACAGCCAAGCCCAACATCAACAGCATCACGACCAAGGTGGCCCATGCGCAGCCCGCGAGCCCCATGGGGGGCAAGCACCCAGGAATGCCCATCACCAGCACCACAGACAACGGTGCTTTGACCAACAAAGCCCCCACCTGTACCCAAGTGACCAACTTGGGTTTTCCCAAGCTTTGGTTGAGTGTGCTGTACATGCGAAATAGCAGCGAAGCAGGCAAACCAAAGGCGACGATGTTCAGATAGGCGCGCACATCACTTTGCAAAGCGGGCGGAACATCGGTCCAGTTGAGTAAAAAATCTGGACAGAGCAAGGCCCACATTCCCAGCGCTGCAGTGAGCGCACACAGATACAAGGCTTGGCGAACCGACCGTCCCACCTCGGGATAACGTTGTGCGCCATGAAGCTCGGCCCACACCGGCAACAGGGCTTGCAACATGCCCATCAGCGAAATATGCACGGTGACATACGTGGCAGAGGCAACCGCCAATGCGGCCAAGGCGGTATCGGCAAAACGCCCGGCCACCAAGGTGTCAATGACGCTGAAGGCCATCACGGCCAGTTGCCCAACCAGCACCGTGCCAGCGTGCCGCATGATCGTGGCGCGTTCGGAGCTCATGGTGGTGTCAAGGGTGGCGACGGTGGTACAGCGTCACGTCCTCGTTGTTGTCTGAGGGCCGGCGAATGGTGCGTACGCGGGTCCATTCGCTCAAGCGAACCACTTGGTCCAAATCGGGACGCAAGTCGTTGTCGACCAGCAACCAATCGCAAGTGAAAGCTGGTGGAGGGCGCCTGTCAGACAAGGGTGTGACAATGAATTTGCCGTGGTAGTGAAACGCCATCATTTGGCTGGGTTCTAACCCGTAGGTCAGCAAACAGGTGTTGGCTTCGGATGCGTGTAGCTGTGTCATGACCCCTTGCACTTGTTCCACCCACGGACGGTAGCTGCGTGCAAAGTTGAGCAATGGCAGCCATAGGGTGAGCAGCAACAGCCAACAGAGAGCTGCGCCACTGGCGGGCAAGACCAAGCTTTTCCATAAAGCGTGGCGGTGTTTGGCAGTGCGCCACACGACTAACCAACACCACAAGGCGGTGGCAGCGAGTGCGGCGAGGAAGGCGATCCAGCCAAAGCTTGGTACAAAACCTGGTGCCAGACGGGCGACGTTGGCTGCTGGTTGAGCAGGCCAGCCAGTTTGCATGGCAATCCAGATGACCCAGATGATGAAAGCGCAACCCGAGAAAAACAGCAGGGTGAACCAGTCAATCAGAGCCGCCACGCTGCGGCGAAGGGTGGGCAGTGCAAAAGCAGCCAAGGTGGCGAATGAAGGCAACGCCAACAACAAGGTTTGTTCGGCCGAGCGTGTCAGCATGGCGGTGCTGACGGTGAGTCCGGTGAACCACATCGGGAGTACCAGATGACGGCTCCAGTGCAGAGAGGTCCACTGGCGGCGCCAGCGCCACAGGGTCCAAATAGCCAAAGGCCAGGCGGGCCAGGTGAACCAGGCCAACAAGCGCAATAGACTGCGCCACTCCCGCCAGTCGTTGTGCAGGGGGATCAAACGCCAATGCCACACATCCAAAGCAGTGGCCAGTGCTGCTACGACTGCGCCCATGGCCAGTAAGCCTAGCGCGTGCTTTTGTCCTGTGCGTGCGGAGGTGCTTTGTCTGTCTAGCAAACACAAGAAGCCGCTACCCACAGCCATCAGCACAGCAAAGCTTGGGGCACCGCTCAAGCTCAAGCCCAACAAACCCAAGGTCAATGCTGTCAAACTGTAGCGGGGGTGGTAGGGCAAGGCCGCCACCCCATAGAAAGCAAAGCTGACGAAGGCCAGCTGCATCAAGATGGGACTGGCTTCATGCGACAACAAGGAGAGGCCGAGGCAAGCGATCAAAGCCAGCACCGAGCCGTCGGCAATGGTGCGGGCGTAGTCTTTTGGTTTGGCTTCGCCGCCAAAGGCAAAAGGAACGGGTTGTGCTTGCGGGCTCAGCGCCAAGTAATAGACCCCATGCCATGTGGCCGCCATGGTTAGCCCTAGCAGCATGGCGAAGGGAATGCGTACGGCAAGTCCTGCCGACAGCCAACTGGGGGCGAGTTGAATGGCCCACGCGCCTAGCCAGTAGGGAAGCAAAGCATCTAAGTCAGGTGCCTGCCCCCAAATGTTCGGGTTTAGCCAGTCGCTATGGCCTTCCGCCAAGGCCAACATGTACGAAAAGGCAGTGAATTCATTGCCTTTCCATGGCTCGCGCCCAAACAGCCCCGGCAGTACATAGGCTGCGCAGAACAACCACAGCGCGAGGCGAGGCAAACGTCGCACAGCACTTTGGGGAACGATGGCGGGGGTGGGTTGAGTCACGGCTTTGAAATAAAAAAAGGCAGCGCGGATGGCCGGGCTGCCTTTTGAGAAGTGAGCGGGGTGCTTACTTGGCGGCAGTTTTGCCGTACTTGTTGCGGAAGCGTTCCACGCGGCCGCCCATGTTGTCCACAGATTTTTGTGTGCCTGTGTAGAAGGGGTGTGATTCGCTGGTGGTATCCAACTTGTACAGTGGCAACTCGCGGCCGTCTTCCATGGTGATCATTTCTTTGGTGTTCGCGCAAGAGCGAGTCACAAATTTGAAACCATTGGACATGTCCATGAAACAGATTTCACGGTAGTTGGGGTGAATGCCTTCTTTCATTGCTTTTCCTTTGCAGCTGCGGTAGCCACGTCAACCTATTTCAACGCACTTTCCGCAAAACACGGAATTATGCCATGAAACAGTGCTTTTTCAACGTAAAGCTCCGAGGGCAAAAGGCAGGCTGAGCATGCCTAACAGAGTCGACAGCGTCACCAAGCCTGCGACGAAAGCCCCGTTGTAGCCCATGCGTGCGGCCAGCACGTAGCAGCTAGAGGCGGTGGGCAAGGCCGAAAATGCCAGCAACACACTGGTCTGGGTGCTGTCCAGCTCAAAAGAACCGGCCAAACCCCAAGCGAGAAGGGGGGTGATGAGGTGGCGGATGGTCAGCAGGGAGATCGCCAAGCTTTTGGCTTTGAGCAAATGCCCGAATTGCATGCCGGCGCCGGCGGCCATCAAACCCAGCGCCAATGAGGCAGCACCAATGCGCTGCAGAGTCGGGTCCATCCATTTTGGGATATGAAGGCCGGCCACGTTGGCGATCAAACCCAACCCCGTGGCCACAATCAAGGGGTTTCGGATCAGCTCGCGCCAAAAGCTGCGCTGGGCATGGCGAGCCATGGGCCAAACGGCAGCCACGTTGAACAGCGGGACGCAGACCCCAATCAGCACCGCAATCAGCAGCAGGGCTTCTGGGCCGGCAATGCGCTCGGCCAAGGCCAAGGCGATGAACGAGTTGAAACGAAAGGCCACTTGCGCACTGGCAGCGTGCAAACGTGGCTCAATGTGTCGGCGTAAAACGGGTAGTTTGGGAATCGCGTATGACAGGCCAATGCTGCTGAACCCCAACATCAACCCAGCCATGATGAGGTGTGAAGCGGCTTGCAAGTCCAAAGGCGTGCGCACGATGGAATGAAACAGCAAGACTGGGAACAAGAAAAAGTAAACCAAACTCTCCACCTGCTCCCAAACGGTGCGGTTCAGGGCGGTGTATTTGCAGACCAAGTAGCCGCAAAGAATGAGGGAAAAATCGGGGAAAAGGAGTTGCGCGTAATTCACGTGACAAAGAATAACCGCACTTTGACTCTTGATGTGCGCCAAAGCGTTTAGGATTAACTGTCACAATTTTCCGATTGATTTTTTAGGAGAACTTCTATGCAACGTCGTCATTGTTTTGCGCTCTCATTGCTTGCGCTAGCTGGTTCAACCTTTGCTCAAAGTTATCCCAACAAAACCATCCAACTTCAAGTCCCCTTTGCACCAGGTGGAACGACCGACATCATCGCTCGGACCATTGCTGACCCACTGGGTAAAGCGCTGGGTCAAACCGTGGTGGTG
>JBFYKC010000144.1:0-4876 GCA_041311135.1 Comamonadaceae bacterium
GAAGAAAGCATTGGCAATATTCGCATCGTGCAGCACGACGCGGTCGAGGTGATGGACCACATGCTGGGCGACAACAGCTTGGACGGCGTGCACATCTTCTTCCCCGACCCTTGGCACAAAAGCCGCCACCACAAGCGCCGCTTGATTCAAAGCCCGTTTGTGAACCGCTTGGCACGCCACATCAAACCCGGCGGCTATTTGCATTTGGCCACTGACTGGGAACCTTATGCCGAGCAAATGTTGGAAGTGCTCTCCGCTGAGGCCTTGCTGAAAAACACCGCCACCGACGCCAGCGGTTTTGCTGAAAAGCCCGCCTACCGCCCACTCACCAAGTTTGAAAACCGCGGCTTGAAGCTCGGCCACGGCGTGTGGGATTTGGTGTTCCACAAAATCTAAGTGGGTGGGGCTGCGTGCCGTGACTGCAACGCACACACACCCTCACCTGCCCGCGCGCGATGGCGTGAGCGCCAGCCGTGTGGCTTTGCCCGCAGGCACGTGGCACACGGTGTTTGATTTTTTGTGCGAACGTTTTCCAGCGGTGTCAGCGCCAGAATGGAGGGCGCGTTTTGACGAAGGCTTGGTGCTGGACGCACAAGGTGTGCCCCTCTCGGTCACACAGCCCTACACACCCCACACGCTGCTGCACTACTACCGCCGGGTGCCAAGCGAACCTGAGCTGCCGTTCAAGGCACAGGTGCTGTTTCATGACGCGCATTTGGTGGTGGCAGACAAGCCGCACTTCATGCCGGTTACGCCTGCGGGACGCTATGTGCGCAGCAGTTTGTTGGTGCAGCTCAAAGAACAGCTCGGCATTGACACCCTCAGTCCGCTGCACCGCATCGACCGCGAGACGGCAGGTCTGGTGTTGTTCTCCGTCGTGCCCCACGAGCGTGATGCCTACCAAGCCCTGTTTCGCGAACGCCGCGTGCACAAGCTGTACCAAGCGGTGGCACCTGTGCGCCACGACCTGACGCTGCCGCTGACCTACTGCAGCCGACTGGAAAGCAGCGCGCAGTTTTTTCGCTCGCACGAAGTGCCGGGTGAACCCAACAGCGAAACCACGGTGCGCTTACTCCAAACAGAAAGCAACGATGCAAAAGAAAACGGGCTCTACCAACTAGAGCCCGTCACAGGGCAACGCCACCAACTGCGCATTCACATGAATGCCTTGGGGCTACCGATCGAAGGCGATCAGTTTTACCCCACGGTGTTGCGCGGCCCCACCGAGGCGGAAGACTTCCAGCAACCGCTGCAGTTGCTGGCCCAGCACATCGCCTTCACCGACCCCGTCACAGGAGAAGCGCGCTCGTTTCACAGCGCACTGCGCTTACGCATGACGCTGTGACGCCCCACCTCACGCCTTGATTTCGCGCGCGGTGATTTGGTACTTGAAAGTGTCAGGCGCGTACGAATCGGCGCGGCCGTCTGCCGTTTCAGCCACGGGGTACATCAAGAAGCCCAAGCGGTCTTCTTTGCTGCCTGGCAACGCCACATCGTGTGCGGTGTTCCATCCCAACCAGTTGCCTTCCCAACCGCCAAATAAGCGGTTGTACACGGGCTGCACCACCGCATGGTCGGTGCGCTTGATCCACTCAGGGGTTTCTAAGCGCATCACCTTGGCCACGTCGGCGGGGTCCATGGCCACCCAACCGTGGGCTTGCAAGTACACCTCGGCGCGGCAGTGCTGCGCACCTTTCAAACTGGCGGAGTTGCCCGACAACTCTTTGTAACCAAAGGCCGAAGGGACCAAGCGCAAGCCATACACATCGCGTGCAG
Source organism: Comamonadaceae bacterium (assembly GCA_041311135.1). Taxonomy (GTDB): domain Bacteria; phylum Pseudomonadota; class Gammaproteobacteria; order Burkholderiales; family Burkholderiaceae_C; genus Limnohabitans. The sequence continues at coordinate 1,777 of JBFYKC010000144.1, forward strand.
GCACGCCCACCGAACGGCACAAGCCCACAAACAAGGCGTTGATGTCGGCGCACTTGCCGCCCAAGTTACCTGTCTCCAACATGGTTTTGATGTCGCCTTCGCCGCAGCCGCGTGTCTTGGGCTCGCGCCATGCGTTGGCCACCACCCAGTCGTAAATGGCACGCGCTTTTTGCACATCGGTCTTCGCGCCTTGTGTGGCTTTGAGGGCCGTGGTGCGCACGATGCCGTCGGTGGGCAACAAATGGGTGGCACGGGTGTAGTGGTGCAAGGTGCCTGCGTCTTCGCGTGTGAAGGCATGCGCAGTGGGCTTGCTGATGTCAACAAAACGGTTTTGCGTCTGCACACGGCTGGTGACTTCGACAAACGGGGTCACACCCGCGGCAAATTCGGTGTACAGCATGCGCGCACCTTCCGAGCCATCGCTGGTCATGCGAGAGGTGCCGTTGCTGCTGAAACTGTTTTCCAGTGAACGCTGCCAATCGGCGTTGATGCTGGGCACCGGCAGCCACACGCGCGAGGTCGCCCCCTTGACGTCAGCCAACTCCACACGGGTGGTGACTTCGAACGTGCGCCACTGGCCGGCTTGCGGCTCGAAACGACGGGGGGCTTGGGAAGATGTTTGGGCCAGCGCAAAGCCAGGCACACCACTGAGGGCGCACGCAGCCGCGGCCCCCTTGAGAAGGGAACGACGCACGAGAGTCATGAAAGAGATCTCCGAATAAGGAAAGAGACCTGTCGGCACATGCACGGATGCCCCGAAGGCAGGTCACCCCACGCAAGAGGCGCAAGGCGTGCGAATTATCGCTTGGGGTTGGCCTGCAACTCGGTCAACCACGCGTGGGCTTGTGCGCTCGTCCAGTCCACGTCGCCCATGACGCGCCAGCGGGCTTGGCCGTTGGGCGCCATCAGCACGGTGGTGGGATACACCGTCACGCCCCAGCGCTTGGCCAACTCGCCTTTGGGATCAGGGATGACGGGAAACGTCATCCCTGTGCTTTGCATGTAGCGCGCAGCGCGCGCGGCGGGCTCGCGCACGTTGATGGTCAGCACCACGGTTTGGTTGTCGCTGATGTCGTGCAGGGTTTGCAAGGTGGGTAACTCGTCCTTGCAAGGCGCACACCACGTGGCCCAAAAATTAAGGACCACCACCTTGCCAGCCAGCTCTTGCGCAGTCCAATTTTTGCCTTGCAAGTCGGCTGCATGGATCTGTGGCGTAGGCAGTGCCGCAGGCCAGCGTGATTTGTCGAACTGCGCCCATGCGCTCGTCGCCAGCAGCGCGCCCACAAAAAAGCCCAACAGCTGTTGGGCCCCTTTGTGCACGAGCGCAAAACGTGCGTGTGTCATGCTGCTCAAACGCGTTCTGTCACCCACGCTTGCACGCTGGCCAAGGCCTTGGGTAAGGCTGCCGCGTCGGTGCCGCCGGCCATCGCCATGTCAGGTTTGCCGCCGCCTTTGCCGCCGACTTGCTGGGCCACAAAGTTGGCCATCTCACCCGCTTTGACTTTGCCTGTGTTGTCTGCGGTCACGCCTGCGGCGATGTTGACTTTTTCGCCATCGACCGCCGCCAGCACGATGATGGCCGACTTCATTTTGTCTTTGAGTTTGTCCATGGTGTCGCGCAAGGTTTTGGCGTCAGCGCCCTCAAGCTTGGCAACCAAGAGCTGGGTGCCTTTGATGTCAATGGCTTGCTTCATCAACTCGTCGCCTTGGGCTGAAGCCACTTTGCCTTTGAGGGCTGTCACTTCTTTCTCAAGTGTTTTGACTTGTTCCAACACTTGGGCCAAGCGTGCATTCACCTCGGTCACTGGCGCTTTGAGCGCGCCAGCAGCTTGCGACACCGTGTCCTCGAGCGATTGCAAATAAGCCAAGGCGTTGGCACCGGTGACGGCTTCGATGCGACGCACGCCAGCGGCCACACCACCTTCGGCCACCACTTTGAACAAACCAATGTCGCCGGTCGCTTTGACGTGGGTACCGCCGCACAACTCGCGGCTGGAACCAATGTCGAGCACGCGCACGGTCTCGCCGTACTTCTCGCCGAACAGCATCATGGCGCCGGTTTTTTGCGCCGACTCAATGTCCATCACCCGCGCTTGCGCAACGGCGTTGGCCAAAATTTCGGCGTTGACTTTGGCTTCGATCGCGCGAATTTGCGCATCGGTCACGGGGGCGTTGTGCGCAAAGTCAAAGCGGGTGCGCTCAGCATTCACCAAGCTGCCTTTTTGTTGCACGTGGTCCCCCAACACTTCACGCAAGGCTTTGTGCATCAAGTGGGTGGCCGAGTGGTTGCGCACGGTGGCCGCGCGCATGTCTGTGTTGACTTGGGCGTCCACGTGGTCACCCACGGCCAAGGTGCCTTGGGTCAAGGTGCCGTGGTGGCCGTACACATCGGCCTTGATTTTCAAAGTGTCTTCCACCGCAAAGCTGGCAGAGCCGCTGACCAACACGCCTGCATCGCCGACTTGGCCGCCGCTCTCGGCGTAGAACGGGGTGGTGTCCAACACCACCACGCCACTTTGACCATGTTTGAGTTCGGCGACCGAGTTGCCATCCACATACACCGCCACCACTTTGGCCGATGCCTTGAGCTCGTCGTAGCCCACAAACGTGTTGCCTGCGCCGGTGTACTCCAAGGCCTTGTCCATCTTGAACTTGCCTGCGGCACGGGCCTGTGACTTTTGTTTCTCCATGGCAGCGGCAAAGCCTGCTTCGTCCACGCTCAAGCCACGTTCGCGACACACGTCGGCAGACAAGTCGAGCGGGAAGCCGTAGGTGTCATGCAGCTTGAACGCCACCTCACCTGGCAACACCTTGACGCCACCTTCCAACGCGGCATCCAAAATTTGCATGCCCACTTCGAGGGTTTCAAAGAACCGTTCTTCTTCGGCTTTCAACACCGACGCAATGCGCTCGGCTTGCGACGCCATGTTGGGATAAGCCGCGCCCATCAATTGAACAAGGTCAGGCACGAGTTTGTGGAAAAACGGTTTCTTCTGCCCCAACAAATACCCGTGACGAATGGCACGGCGCACGATGCGGCGTTGCACATAGCCACGGCCTTCGTTGCTGGGCACCACGCCATCACTCACCAAGAACGAAG
>JBFYKC010000152.1:0-3779 GCA_041311135.1 Comamonadaceae bacterium
ACGGCGGACTCCATGTCCACAGCGACGATACGGGAAACGCCCTGCTCCTGCATGGTCACGCCGACCAATTGCTGGGCCATTTCCATCGCGATCTTGTTGTGGCTGATGAACAGGAATTGCGTTTCCTTGCCCATGCTGGCCACCAGCTTGGCGTAGCGCTCGGTGTTGGCGTCGTCCAGCGGCGCGTCCACCTCGTCCAGCAAACAGAACGGCGCTGGGTTGAGCTGGAAAATCGCAAACACCAAGGCAATCGCAGTCAGCGCTTTTTCGCCGCCCGACAGCAAGTGAATGGTTTGGTTTTTCTTGCCGGGTGGCTGGGCCATCACCTGCACACCGGAGTCCAAAATTTCTTCGCCAGTCATCACCAAACGCGCATTGCCACCGCCGAACAGCTCGGGGAACATGCGGCCAAAGTGCTCGTTGACGATCTTGAAGGTACCGCCCAACAGCTCGCGGGTTTCGCCGTCGATCTTGCGGATGGCGTCTTCCAGCGTGTTCATGGCTTCGGTCAAGTCGGCCGACTGTGAGTCGAGGAAGGTCTTGCGCTCGGTGGCGCTGGCCAGCTCGTCCAACGCGGCCAAGTTGACGGCGCCCAAGGCGGTGATGTCGCGGTGCAAGCGGTCGATCTCGCCTTGCAAACCGCCCAAGCGCACGTTGTTGGCAAGGATGGAAGCCGACACCGCTTCGAGGTCGGCTTGTGCATCGGCTAACAGCTGGGTGTATTGCTCCAGCCCCAAGCGTGCGGCTTGTTCTTTGAGTTGCAAATCGGTGATGCGTTGGCGCAAGGGGTCGAGCTCGCGCTCCAACTGCAGGCGACGTTCATCGCTGGCACGCAGTTTGGTGGTGAGGTCGTCGTACTCGCTGCGCTTGGCGCCCAAGGCGGCTTCACGCTCCATCTTCACATTCAAAGCGCTTTGCAAACCGGCTTGTGCTGCGGCATCGGTCAAGCGTGTGAGGTCTTCTTGCACGCGCTGTTCTTCGGCTGCCACCGAGGCCACCTGTTGGGTCGCGGTGTCGATGATGCGTTTGAGTTCGGCTTCGCGCGTGGCCAAGCTGCGTTGGGAAAACTGGGCTTCTTGCGCTTGGCGCTCCAAGCTGCGTTGTTGTTCGCGGCTGTCGTTCAGGCGGCGCTCGGCCGTGATGACGGCTTCGTCCAACTGGGCATGGCGCTCTTGGCTGTCGGCCAGTTGCATGTCCAGTTCTTCAAAGCGCGCTTCGGCGGTGGCGCGGCGCTCTTGCAGGTCGGCCAGTTGGGCCTCAACCTCTGACAAGTCGCCACTGATTTGTTCGCTGCGCGCACGCGTTTGTTCGGCCAACTGGCTCAGGCGCAAGGTCTCTACTTGCAGCTCGTGGGCGCGGGCCTGTGCGGCCGTGGCCTCGGCTTGGATGCTGACCAAACGTTGTGACGACTCGCTGTACGCGGCCTCGGCACGCACCAAGGTGTTGCGCGCTTCATCGGCGATGAAGGCTTGGGCTTTGCTGCTCTTGTCGAGGTTTTCAATTTCTTGGGCACGGGCCAACAAGCCTGATTGCTCGTTGTCTTGCGCATAGAAGCTCACGCTGTGTGCACTGATCGCATGGCCACTGGGCACATAAATCACTTGACCTGGCTGCAAGCTGCTGCGCTTGGCCAAGGCGTCGTCCAAGTTGGGGGCAGTGAAGCAGCCATTCAGCCACTCGGTGAGCAAGGCTTTTTGACCCGCATCGCTCAAACGCAGCAGGTCTGACAAACGTGGCAAAGCCCCGTTGCTCTCAGGGGCTGACGCGCTGGGCGGTGTGTAGAACGCCAGCTTGGCAGGCGGTGCGTCGGCTTGGAACGCGCGCACGATGTCCAAACGGCTCACCTCGAGCGAGGCCATGCGCTCACGCAGCGCAGCTTCTAGAGCGTTTTCCCAACCCGTTTCGATGTGGATGCGGCTCCACAAGGCTTGCAAACCATCCAAGCCGTGCTTGGCGAGCCAAGGCTTGAGCTTGTCGTCGGTCTGCACTTTTTCTTGCAAGGCTTTGAGCGCTTCCAAACGGGCCGACAAATCGGCCTGCTTGGCTTGTTCGGTGTTCACCGCTTGTTGGGCTGTGCGGCGTGCTTCGTCCAACACGGGCACATTGGTTTGCAACTCTTCGAGCTGTGCAGCCGTCACTTCGGCGTGTGACTGCGCTTCATGCAAGTGCTCTTTGAGGTTGTTCAAGCGCACTTCATCAGGCGCTGCCAACGCGTTTTTGTCAGCGCTCAAGCGTTCTTGGCGCGCAATCAGGCTGCGGCTTTGTTCTTCGATGTTGCGTTGGTCTGCGGCCAGCACTTGAATTTGCTGCTGCACTTGGGCCACGCTGCCACGTTGCTCGTTGCTGCGTTGTTTGGCGACGCGCAAGGCCTCTTCCAACTCGGGCAGCTGCATGGCTTGCTCTTCCACTTGCGCGGCCAGCATGACGGCTTTTTCTTCACCGTCCATGGCCAATGAGGCCAAGTTTTCAATTTCTTGTTGCGCCTGTTCGCTTTGCGCGTTCCAGTGTGCAGTTTGCTCTTTGATTTGAATCAGGCGGGCTTCGGCGCGTTGGCGACCTTCCACCACAAAGCGAATTTCGGCCTCCAAGCGCCCCACTTCGGCGCTGGCTTCGTACAACGCGCCTTGCGCTTGGTTCACCTGGTCACCGGCGGCATAGTGTGCTTGGCGCACCGTCTCAAGGTCGGCTTCGATGTGACGCAAATCGGCGATGCGCGACTCGAGGTCGTTCAAAGCTTTGTCTGCTTGGGTTTTGATACCCACTTGGTCGGCTTCCGCTTCGGCACGGCGCAAGAACCACAGCTGGTGCTGCTTGAGCGTGACGTCGGCTTGCAAGCCGTGGTATTGCTGGGCCACTTCGGCTTGCTTTTCCAACTTTTCAAGGTTGGCGTTCAACTCGCGCAAGATGTCTTCCACGCGGGTCAAGTTCTCGCGGGTGTCGCTCAGGCGGTTTTCGGTTTCGCGGCGGCGCTCTTTGTATTTGGAAACACCCGCTGCCTCTTCGAGGAACAAACGCAGTTCTTCGGGCTTGGATTCGATGATGCGGCTGATCGTGCCCTGACCAATGATGGCGTAAGCGCGTGGGCCCAAACCCGTGCCCAAGAACACGTCTTGCACGTCACGGCGACGCACGGGTTGGTTGTTGATGTAATAACTGCTGGTGCCATCGCGCGTGAGCACGCGCTTGACGGCGATCTCAGTGAACTGGCTCCATTGGCCGCCTGCACGGTGGTCGGCGTTGTCAAACACCAGCTCCACACTCGAGCGGCTGGCGGCTTTGCGGGTGGTGGTGCCGTTGAAAATCACGTCTTGCATGGACTCGCCACGCAGCTCGCTGGCTTTGCTTTCGCCCAGCACCCAACGCACCGCATCCATGATGTTGGATTTGCCGCAGCCGTTGGGGCCTACCACCCCGACCAATTGGCCGGGCAATAGGAAATTGGTGGGTTCCGCGAAGGACTTGAAACCCGATAATTTGATTGAATTCAGACGCACCGAAAAGCCTCTCTAGACACAGGGTGAATCATAAAGGGCGCAGCCAGCCCCGAACCTCACCCAGCAACGCCTCTAAATTGGGTACTAATGCAGTAAGGACGGTTTCGGTCACGCTCAATGGCTGTTCACGGCTGGTTTGGTACACCTCGGCCATGGCGTGCGCCAATTCGGGCGCGGCAAACAGGGGCATAAAGCCTTTCAGCGCGTGCAAGGCGTGTTCCACCTTCAAGGCCTCGCCAGCGGCCAAAGCGGTTTGAATGACGGCCAATTCTTGCACCAAACTCT
>JBFYKC010000155.1:0-4013 GCA_041311135.1 Comamonadaceae bacterium
CGCAACTCAGCCAAGGCTTGCATCGCCACAGGCCAAGCCGCAAAGGCTTTTTCGGCTTGGGCCAACACCGAAGCGTCGCCATACAAACCGACCAAAGCGGTCAAAGCAGCACGCACGTTGGCGGGCAAGTTTTGCGTGAGCGCCTGTACACCCGGGGTGTCTTTGGCCGCCAAGGCGCTGTGCAGGGCTTCGCGCTCTTGCGCACTCAAGCGCACACCCTCGAGCAAAGCAGGCACGATGCGCGCGTCGCTCAAATCGACGGTGAATTGAGAAATAGACACCGCCTTCAGACTGTCCAAGGCCAAGTGCAGCGCTTCGAGGTCGGCCTCCAGGCCTGTGTGGCCGTAGATCTCAGCGCCAAACTGCAAAGGCTCGCGGGTGGCGAACGGACGATCGGGACGTGTGTGCAACACAGGGCCGCAGTAACACAGGCGCGTCACGCCGGCGCGGTTGAGCAAATGGGCATCAATGCGGGCGACTTGCGGCGTGGTATCCGCACGCAGACCCAGCGTGCGACCAGAGAGCTGGTCGACCAGTTTGAAGGTTTGTAAATCGAGTGCGCGGCCCGTGCCAGACAGTAGGGATTCGAGGTATTCGAGCAGTGGCGGCATGACCAGCTCGTAGCCGTAGCCTCTGGCCGTGTCCAAATAAAGACGACGCAGCTCTTCGATGTGCCGGGCCTCAGAAGGCAGAACATCGGCGATGTGATCCGGCAGAACCCAAGCAGACATGAAATGGAGGGAGGCTGTTAAAAAAGAGATTTTACAGGGCTTACGGTGGCTTACTGAACCCACCACAACATCAATAGCCCAGCCAGCACACAGACCAGTCCAAAAAAGCGAATTTGGCCATCGTGCAAGGCCAAGATTTGCACCATTCTGTCCCGCCAGCCTTGGGGGGACATGAATGGAAAGATGCCTTCAATGATCAGCATCAGGGCGAAAGCAGCCCACAGCGTATCGCCGTCCAAGCTCATGCGACAACCCTGTTATTTCTTGGGTGCCGGAGCGCTACCGCCACCGCTGCCACGCAGGGCTTTGAAGAAGTCGCTGGAAGGGTCCACCACCATCACATCACTCTTTTTGCTGAAGGTGGTTTTGTAGGCTTCCAGGCTGCGGTAGAACTGTGCAAAGTTGGCGTCACGACCAAATGAGTCGGCATACAGACGCGCCGCTTCGGCATCGCCCTCGCCTTTGATTTTTTGCGCTTCGCGGTACGCGTTGGCCACGGTGACTTCGCGTTGACGATCAGCATCGGCACGAATTTTTTCGCCTTCGGCCGCACCCGTGGAACGCAACTCATTGGCCACGCGCTTGCGCTCGGCCTCCATACGGCGGTAGACCGATTCGGTGATGGCATCGACGTAGTCTGCACGGGTGATGCGCACATCAATCACATCCACGCCCCAAGGCTTGGCACCTTTGACGGCCGCCAGCACTTCGCGTTTGACGTCTCCCAACAACTCTTCTCGTTTGAGCGACAACAGTTCTTTCACCGTGCGCTTGTTGATTTCTTCTTGGAACGCATTGCGCACCACGCGCGCCAGTTGCACAGCGCCCGCGTTTTCGTCCAAGCCCACATTACGGATGTACTGCGAAGGGTCGGTGATGCGCCAACGGGCATACCAGTCGATCACCACGCGTTGTTTCTCTGCGGTGAGCATGGGCTCGGTGTCGGCGTTGTCCAAAGTTAGCAAACGCTTGTCGATGTAGCTGACGTTTTGGAACGGCGGCGGCAGCTTGATGTTCAAGCCCGGCTCGGTGATGACGCTCTTGATTTGACCAAAGGAATACACCACGCCAAATTGGCGTTGGTCCACCACAAACAAGGTAGAGCTCAGCAGGGCCAAAGCCACGAAGGCCGAGGAAATATAGAAACCGATTTTGTTGTTTTGCATGTTCGTCCCCCTGATCAACGGCTGTCGCGGTCGCGTGAACGGCCATCACGGGCGCGGCTATCGACCGCGGGTGCCGCTGGGTTCACCGTGTTGGCATTGGCTGCGTTGTGGGCGGCATCGGCAGGCGCTGATGCAGGTCCATTGGCTTGACTGGTTTGCTGAATGATTTTGTCCAGCGGCAAGTACAACAGGTTAGAGCCTTGCTTGGTGTCCACCAACACCTTGGTGGTGTTGCTGTAAATCTGCTGCATGGCATCGATGTACAAACGGTCGCGCATGACTTGCGGTGCCTTTTGGTACTCGCTGACCAAGGACTTGAAGCGTTGCGCATCGCCTTCGGCTTGGGCCACGATGCGGGCCTTGTAGCCATCGGCCTCTTGCTTCAAGCGCGAGGCCGCACCCACAGCACGGGGTACCACGTCGTTGGCATAGGCTTCGGCTTCGTTCTTGGCGCGCTCGCGCTCTTGGCCGGCTTTGAGCACATCGTCAAACGCAGCTTGGACTTGCTCGGGAGGACGCACACCACCTTGTTGCAAGTTGATGCCCACCACCTCAATGCCGACTTTGTATTGGTCCAAGATAGCTTGCATCAGCGTGCGAATGCGGGGACCAATTTGGTCACGCTCTTCGGACATGGCCGCATCCATCTTCATCTTGCCCACCACTTCGCGCACGGCTGTTTCAGCGGCTTGCACCACGGTGTCGGTGGGGTTCTTGGTTTCAAACAAATAGGCACGCGCATCCGTCAAACGGTATTGCACGGCAAATTTGATTTCCAAAATATTTTCGTCTTCGGTCAGCATGGCCGACTCACGCAAGCCCGTGGACTTGACGATGTTGTCACGTCCCACATCGACCGAGCGAATTTGCGTCACAAACACCAACTCATGGCGTTGGAAGGGATAAGGCAAACGCCAGTTGAAACCCGCGCCCACCGTGGCGTGGTATCGGCCAAACTGGGTGATCACCGCTTGTTGGCCTTCTTGCACGATGAAGAAGCCGGTGCTCAACCAAATCGCCAACACCACCGCACCAATGACGCCCGCCCCAAAGCGAGCGGCTTTGAAATCAGGCCCGGTGGGGCCCCCGTTGTGGCTAGGCGGTTCAGAGCCGCCGTTCTTGTTGCCGAAGAGGCCTGCAATTTTGGCGTTGAAATCGCGCCACAACTCGTCTAAATCGGGCGGACCACCCGCGCCGGCGGGAGGGCGTGGCAGTTCTTGCGGCTTTTTCTCATCGGGGGGCGTTTGCGCACCGTTCGGGTCGAATGTGGGGTGACCGTCTTTGTCACGGCCCCAACGACCATCGTTGAGATTGAACATGCCGAGCAGCCGTGCGCGCCATGAAGCGCGGCTAACCGTGGAGGTGTTGGAGTTCATACGCATCGTTGTTTTTCTCTCTGAAGTCGTCATTGTGCCTAATGATTCAGGCCTCATTCCATATCCTGCGGATTCTCATGGTCTTCGGGCAAACTGGCGACTGCTTCTTGCGCCAAAAAGGCCCGCAAGGCAGCCAAGCCCTCTCCGGTTTGAGCGCTGACAAAAAATCGTGGCACACGCACACCATCCACGTCATATGCGTCTTGCAACTGCATGGGTCGGCTTTCAGATGCCATGGCATCGAGTTTGTTGAAAACCAAGACCTGCGGCACATCGGCTGCACCGATCTCGGCCAACACTTTTTGCACCTCTTCCATTTGCTCTGGGTAATTCGGGTTCGACGCATCCACCACGTGCATCAACAACGTGGCATCGGCGGCCTCTTGCAACGTGGCCTGGAAGGCATCGATCAACCCGTGTGGCAAATCACGGATGAACCCCACCGTGTCGGACAACGACACCGAGCGCCCTGCCCCTTCTTGGTTGCCCAAATAGAGCTGACGTGTGGTGGTGTCGAGCGTGGCAAACAGTTGGTCGGCCGCATAGGCACGGGCTTTGACCAAGGCATTGAACAAGGTCGATTTGCCAGCGTTGGTGTAGCCCACCAACGAAATCGTGAAGGCATCGCGGCGGTTGCGTTGGCGGCGCTGGGTGTTGCGCTGCTTTTTGACTTTCTCCAATCGCTCACGCGTGCGCTTGATGGCTTCGTTGATCATTCGGCGGTCCAGCTCAATCTGGGT
>JBFYKC010000183.1:0-5322 GCA_041311135.1 Comamonadaceae bacterium
CACAACTGCTTCAGCTACCACTTCACACCCGCCGGTTCCATGATGGAAACCGGTGCGCATGCCATTGGGTGCACGGTGTTCGCCGGTGGTACCGGCCAAACCGAACAGCAAGTCAGTGCCATGGCCGAGTTGAAGCCAGCGGGGTACATCGGAACACCGAGCTTTCTCAAAATCATTGTTGAAAAAGCTGCCGAGATGGGGGTCGCGTTGCCCACCGTCAAAAAAGCCATGGTGTCTGGTGAGGCCTTCCCGCCCAGCTTGCGCGATTGGCTGGCCGAGCGCGGCATTGCCGGCTACCAGTGCTACGCCACAGCCGACTTGGGTTTGATTGCTTATGAAACCGAAGCACGTGAAGGCTTGGTGTTGGACGAAGGCGTGATTGTCGAGATCGTGCGTCCAGGCACTGGGGATCCCGTGCCTGAAGGGGAAGTGGGCGAGTTGGTGGTGACGTCGTTGAATCCCGATTACCCACTGATCCGTTTTGGCACAGGTGATTTGTCCGCCGTGTTGCCCGGCCAATGCCCCACTGGGCGCACCAACGTGCGCATCAAAGGGTGGATGGGCCGCGCGGACCAGACCACCAAGGTGCGCGGCATGTTTGTTCATCCGGGGCAGGTGGCGGAAGTGGTCAAGCGCTTCCCTGAAATCAAGCGTGCACGTTTGGTCGTCACTGGCGAAATGGCCAACGACCAAATGAGCTTGAATATTGAAGCCGACGCGGTAGAAGGCCTAGCCCAAAAAGTAGGCGATGCCGTCCGCGACATCACCAAGTTACGCGCCGATGTGTCGATCGTGGCCGTCGGTAGCTTGCCCAACGATGGCAAGGTGATCGAAGACGCGCGCACGTACCAGTAAGACAACAGTCCAATTGCATGAACGGTTGATCCGGCTCAAGTGGGTAAGTAATTCCCGCTTAATCGTAGGGAAAGATTCGTTCTAATATGATCAATCGATCATAAGGAGACTCCATGAAAAAACTGTTCACATTGAGCTTGTTGGCCGTGACGGCCCTGACGGGTGCGTATGCTTCCGATTTCCCCATCAAAGACAAGCCTGTCACCATCGTGGTGCCGTTCACTGCGGGCGGTCCTACTGACCGCGTCGCAAGGGATTTGGCCGAGGCCTTGCGCAAGCCCTTGGGGGCCAACGTGGTGGTGGAAAACGTTGCTGGTGCCGGCGGCACGATTGGCGCAAACAAAGTCGCCAAGGCACCACAAGACGGTCACACCGTGTTGTTGCATCACATCGGCATGGCCACATCGCCTGCGCTGTACCGCAAGATGCCTTACAACACCACCGACGATTTCGAATACTTGGGTATGGTCAATGATGTGCCCATGACCTTGATTGGTCGCCCTTCCTTGCCAGCGACCAACTTCAAAGAGTTGACTGTTTGGATTGAGCAAAACAAAGGCAAAGTCAACTTAGGTAACGCTGGCTTAGGGGCTGCGTCTCACCTGTGCGGTTTGTTGTTCCAAAGCGCTTTGAAAGTAGACATGACCACTGTGCCCTACAAAGGCACAGCCCCTGCCATGAACGATTTGATGGGCGGCCAGATTGATTTGTTGTGTGACCAAACCACCAACACCACCGGCCAAATCGAAGCTAAAACGGTCAAGGCATTTGCGGTGACCACTTCAAAGCGTTTGTCCACTCCAGCGCTAAAAGACTTGCCAACCATGAACGAATCAGGCCTGAAAGGTTTTGAAGTCACGATTTGGCATGGCTTGTATGCCCCCAAGGGCACGCCTGCTGATGTGACAGCCAAGATCAACAACGCGCTCAAGGTTGCTTTGAAGGATCCAGAGTTCATAAAGAAACAACAAGGCCTGGGTGCTGTGGTGGTGACCGACAAACGCACAGAGCCTGCTGAACACAAAAAGTTTGTCAGCGCTGAAATCGCCAAGTGGGGCCCGATCATTCAGGCTGCCGGCGTCTACGCAGACTAAGCCAAGCGCACTGCATTGGTGAAAAAAGCCACCCTAGGGTGGCTTTTTTTATGGGGTAAACACGGGCGCGCTTCGATGCAGAGGTGACAGTGACAAGCGTGCATGAATGGCACCATGGAGACGTCAAACATCAAGGACCCACCATGACCCTGCACCGCCGTCGATTCATGCAATCATCACTGTTCAGCGCCTTGCTGTTGCTCACGGGGGCAGTACAAGCGCAGCAGGCGTGGCCTAGCAAACCCGTGCGCATCGTGGTGCCATTTGCCCCAGGTGGAACAACAGACATCTTGGCGCGTGCAATTGCCCCAGAGTTGGCGCGCGCGTTAGGACAAACGTTCTTTGTGGAAAACAAAGCAGGTGCGGGCGGCAATTTAGGCGCCGATATCGTGGCCAAATCCACCAACGATGGTTACACGTTGCTCATGGGGACTGTGGGCACGCACGGCATCAATCGTGCGCTGTACAACAAGCTGCCATTTGATCCGATCAAAGACTTTGCGCCGATCACCGTGGTGGCCGGTGTGCCCAACGTCATGGTGCTGAATGCCGACATGGCGAAGGCCCGCAACATCAATTCTGTGGCTGACTTCATCGTTTATGCCAAAGCCAATCCAGGCAAGCTCAACATGGCGTCGAGTGGCAATGGCACCTCCATCCATTTGGCGGGTGAGTTGTTCAAAAGCATGAGCGGTACCTACATGGTTCACTTTCCCTACAAAGGTTCAGGCCCCGCGATTCTCGACATGCTAGGGGGATCGATGGATGTCATGTTTGACAACTTGCCTGCAGCAATGCCGCATATCAAGTCTGGCAAGTTCAAAGCACTGGCCGTTACCAGCGCTCAACGATCAGAGGCTATGCCTGAGTTACCAACGATCGAAGAAGCCGGCGGACCTACTTTGAAAGGCTATGAAGCCAGTTCATGGTTCGGTTTGTTGGCCCCAGCGGGAACGCCGCCTGAGGTGGTGCGTCGTATTCAACAAGAAACAGCCAAAGCCATGAGCACACCCGCTGTGAAAGAAAAGCTGATGGCACAAGGTGCGATTCCCGGTGGCAATACGCCAGAAGACTTTTCCAAGTTCATTGATGCCGAACACAAGAAGTGGGCGCAAGTGGTGAAGGTGTCAGGCGCCAAGGTTGACTGAGGCGAGTGATCAACCCATCAGGTGCTCAAACGGTAGGGCTTGTTTCACCAAGATCACCGTGCACGGCGCCTCCATGGCCACCTTGATGGGTACGGTGGCAACAAAGCGTTGCATCTGTAAACCATGGGTGGCAGCCCCCATGACGATCATGCTGACGTTATTGCCCTCGGCATAGCGCACAAGGGCGTTGGCCACATCACTCGACTCAAGGACGTGGTAAGAGGTTTGGTGTTCGCTTAAGTCCAAGGGCTGTGCCCATTGCTGCAACATGGATCGGTACTGACGATGCAACGTGGTTTCGCTTTTGTCGCTTTCCGACGTACTGCTTTGGTTGGGAGAAATGACGGTGACCACGGCCAAACGCGCACCCGGGCGAATGCCCAAAGAGCGTGCCACGGCTTGGCGCAGCGAATACAAAGTGGCATCGCTGGCCTCGTGGTGCGGCACCGCCACCATCAAGATGGGGACTTCATCAATTTGCTGCGAGGGCAGTGGGCTGGGCTGGTAGTGCATGCCTGCCGCTTTGAGCCAGCGTTTGAAGTGGGTGAAAAAAGGCGTGCCTTCAATTTGCTGTCCGCGCTTGGTGACCTTGATTTGCTCGGGGTGTTCAAGGTCAAAGGCCAAGTGTGCCGCGGAGGGGTAACGTTTGGCGGCTTCAGGTTCTAGGCAGCGCAACACCACCTCTTGCAACCACTCCGGCAAGTCTGCGCACAAGCGACGCGGAGGGGTGGGGTCCATCCACAAACGTTGGCGCATGCCGCCATCGGTTTGCGGATTGCCAAAGGGCAGCTCGCCTGTGGCGAGTTCGTACAACATCACCCCAATCGCAAAAATATCGCTGCGTGGGTCGCCGCGCACACCCACCACTTGCTCGGGGGCAATCCAGGCGGGGGAGCCAATGGCTTTGCGCAACTCTTCGGCCAACAAATCTGGGTAATGCGCATGGCAGGACAAACCAAAGTCGAGCAACACCGCGTGGCCGTCGGGGTGCAGCAACACGTTGGCAGGCTTCAAATCCAAATGGCAGGTGTTTTGCTGATGCAGGCTGTGCGCGGCGCGTGCGATGGCTGCGCCTAAGCGGCTCATGTCGGTCACCGCAGGGCGTGTACGGGCTTGCGTGTGCGTGTCGAGCACCTGTTGCAAGGTGTCGCCAGGCACATGCTCCATCACCAAATAAGGCAGGCTGACCAAATCGCCGGCGGCCACAAAGCGTGGCACATGGGTGCCGTGCAGCACCTGCAAAATTTGATGCTCCACTTCGAAGCCCACAATGTTTTCGGCGCCATCACCCGCGGTCATGCGCGGCACCTTCATCACCATGGCGAAGGGGGCGGGGCGCTCGTCTGCGTAGCTGACTTCGTACACATGCGCCATGCCACCGGCATGCAAGCACGCGCCGATGCGAAAACCATCCAGCTCGGTGCCTGCCTCTAGACGTTTCATTTGCCCGATTCCAGGCGTTGTGCAAAAAACTCAGGCAATCCCGCATCACGCACGCTTTGTGCTGCCGCGCGGTGGTCATACGCCACCCGGTGGAAAGTGAGCTTGGCGGCCGTGCTGTCAAACACCGCGTACATGGCGCGCGGGTTGCCATCACGTGGTTGGCCCACGGAGCCGATGGTGGCAATCCACTGGCGGTGCTTCGGTGTGGGGATGGGCACTCCCGATGTGGGTTTGAACGCCATCAACTGACGCCCTGTGCCGCGGTAGTACAACGACTGGTGGTGCACATGGCCGCCAAACACATAGCGCACATCAGGGTGAGCGCATGCGGCGTCCAAGCTCAGGCTGGCCATGCGCTCGTCTTCCACATAACGCCAACGCTCAGGGGCATCGGCGCTGGCGTGCACCAGCCACATCTGGTCTTCGTGTGCGGTGAGTGGCAAGGTCTCTAGCCAAAAGCGTTGGGCGGGTGACAGTTGGTCGTGTGTCCACTCGGCGGTTTGACTGCCCAGTGACGGGTTGGGGTTGGGTGTGTTGATGCTGTGGGTTTGGATCAGCTCTTCGTGGTTGCCGCGCAGCACGATGGCGCCTTCTTGTTGCAATGCTTGGCAGCGTGCCACCACCTCGGCAGGGAATGCGCCGTAGCTCACCAAATCACCCAAGATGGCAATGCGCTGCACACCTTGAGTCTGGGCGTGAGCCAAACATGCATCAAGCGCGTGCAAATTGCTGTGGATGTCGGAGAGCAGGGCGTACTTCATACAGGTCAGTATGTGTAAACG
>JBFYKC010000040.1:0-14461 GCA_041311135.1 Comamonadaceae bacterium
TTCTCGCGGAAGTATTCGCCGACCAAGTGGTGTGGACTGCCAGGACCTGCGGAGCCATAGCTGACGCCGGTGCTTTGTTTCTTCGTCCAAGCGACAAACTCTTTGTAGTTGTTGGCAGGCACTTGGTTGGAGACCACCAAGAACATGGGGAAGCGCACCAGCATGCCGATGGGTTGAAAGTCTTTCTCGCTGTTGTAGCTGAGCTTGGAGAACAAGAAAGGGTTGGCCGCCAGCGTGGCAAAGTCAGCCGTGAAGATGAGGTTGCCAAAGTCTTTGGAGCGTGCCACATAGTCAGCTGCGATGTTGGTGCCTGCGCCGGGTTTGTTGTTGACAACGACGGGGCGGTTCAGGTGTTTGCCAATTTCATCGGCAATGGTGCGGGCCACGATGTCTGAGCCACCGCCTGCAGGGTAGCCAATGACCCATTCGACGGGTTTGGTTTGTGCCTGTGCAACGCTGGCCAGTACGCTGGCTGCGGCGAGCAACCATTTGAAAAAAGTGTGTCGTGTCATGGACGTCTCCTTGTTATGGGGCATTTTGAAAACCTTAAGCGGCATTGGCCAAGGTGTTCTCTCGGGCCAATTCAATCGCTTGGTTCAGGACGGCACGGTCACCGATGTGGTTGCAGAGAATCAGTGCCAGTTTGGCAATCATCAGATCGGCTTGTTCGTCAGACAAGTTGCGTTGTGCGTTGATCAACTCGGCATAGAAGGTGTCTTGGTCAACGATGTTGGGTGTTTTGATGAGGTGAGACATGTGTGTTCCTTTCATCAATGAAGTTTGAGTACGCGTTGCAAGGCTTGCTCAACGGCCTGCGCATCAAATTTTTTCCAGCGTGCGGCGACGTATTGATCAGGGCGAATCAAATACACGGTGCCAGGCTGGCCGTCGTAGCGGGCTTTGAGGACGCCTTTGACGTCTTGAATGTCTTTGCCCACTTCGAGCACGTTGGCGGTGCATCCACCCACGCTGACAGGCTGCGCGGGGCCAAAGCTCAGCAGCGTGAAGCCTTGACCCAGTTGGTTCAAGAGCCAAGCCTCTTTGCCGTTGATTTGGATGGGCGCATCTGCACAGTTGGTGCCGGGCAACATCTTGCCTTGGAAGGTGTCGGCGTCTGGGGTGTTCAAGGAAGATACCAAGTAAGGCGTGGGGGACGACAAGCGACCGCTGTTGACCAAGGGGCGTGCAAACGCCTCGGTGCGTGCCAGCTCTAGCACCGCATTGCGAAGTCGTGTGGAGCTGCGGCTCTTGGGCGTGATGAAGTCGGTGGCGCGTGTGGAGTGACCGATGTTGTCGTCCGCCGCATACGCACGTTCTTCGTGGTAGCTGTCGATCAAGGCAGTGGGGGCATCGCCGTCCAACACGGCTTTGAGTTTCCAGCTCAAGTTGTCGCAGTCTTGCACGCCGGTGTTGGCGCCGCGTGCACCGAAGGGCGACACTTGGTGTGCGGCATCGCCAGCAAAGATCACACGGTTGTGGCGGAACTGGTTGATGCGGCGGCAAGCAAATTGGTACACCGACACCCATTCGAGCTCGAACGCCACGTCGTCGCCCAACATGGCTTTGACCCGAGGGATGACGTTCTCTGGTTTTTTCGCTTCGACCGGGTCGGCATTCCAGCCAAGTTGGAAGTCAATGCGCCACACGTTGTCGGCCTGCTTGTGCAGCAACACACTTTGGTTGCGATGAAACGGGGGATCAAACCAGAACCAACGCTCAGTGGGGAAGCTGGCTTTCATCACCACATCGGCAATCAAAAAACGGTCTTGGAAGAATTGGCCCGTGAAGTCCGCACCCAC
Source organism: Comamonadaceae bacterium (assembly GCA_041311135.1). GTDB lineage: Bacteria > Pseudomonadota > Gammaproteobacteria > Burkholderiales > Burkholderiaceae_C > Limnohabitans. The sequence goes on from JBFYKC010000040.1 coordinate 1,800, forward strand.
CATGCCGCGAACGCTGCTGTTGGCTCCGTCACACGCGATCACCCATTGGGCTTCGATCTTGTAGATGCCGTCGGGTGTTTCCACATTCAAGTTGGCGTAGTCGTCGTGCTGTTGCAGCGACAACACCTTGTGTTTCCAGCGAATGTCGACCAAGTCTGATTCAACACAGGCTTTCACCATGCGTTCTTCCAGGTGGTACTGCTGGTAGTTGATCATGGCCGGCATTTTGTGGTCGTCTTCCGGCAGCAAATCGAATTGGTAGGCCAAGTCGTTTTTGAAAAACACTTTGCCGACTTTCCATTGCACGCCCTTGGCGGCTGACTCTTCGCCAAAGCCCAAGCGGTCCCAAATTTCCAAGGTGCGTTTGGCATAGCACACCGCACGTGAGCCCACGCTGACGGTGTTGTCGTCGTCCAAAACAATGCTGGGTACGCCGCGGTACGCGAGATCGAGGGCTTGTGTCAGCCCCACTGGGCCCGCCCCAATGATGACCACGGGGTGACGTTTGACCGTGCCTGTTTGTTGCTCAGCGGATGGCTTGTAGTCAAACGTTGGATGTGTGTAGGTTTGAAACATCGTGACTCCTGTGGTCCTGCTCAGTGCGATTGGGCGTACTCTTTTTCGTGCATCCACGCGGCGTGCTTAGGCGCACGTTTGGTTTGGCTCCATTCCTCCAGCATGTCCCATTTCACCTCGTCGAGTTTTTTGTACATCTCGGGGGTGCCCACATCGCAGGCGATTTCAAGGCGGTGGCCGTTTGGGTCAAAGAAGTAAATCGATTTGAAGATGGTGTGGTCGGTCACACCGACGACCTCAATGCCACTGGCTTGCAGCTTGCTTTTGATCGCTTCTAGCTCGGTCATGGTATTCACCTTGAATGCCAAGTGCTGTACCCAATCGGGGGTGTTGGGGTCGCGCCCCATCTCGGGTGAGTTGGGCAATTCAAAGAACGCCAACACGTTGCCTTGTCCGGCATCGAGGAACACGTGCATGTAGGGATCCAAGGCCTTGGTACTGGGCACCAAGTCTTCGGCAATGGCGAGCACAAAGTCCATGTTGAGGTGCTTCACATACCACTCGACGGTTTGTTTGGCATCTTTGCAACGATAGGCGACGTGATGAATGCGATCAATTTTCATGAGGTGTCTCCGGTTTGTTCTTGAAATGTTTTAGCCTTCGAGGGCTTCCCACATTTGGCGGTCGCGCTCGGCCGTCCAGATGCGTGGGTCTGGGTACTGGGTGGCTTCGTCGTAGGCGCGTGTCACATCAAAAGGCATGCAGTGGTTGAAGATGACCCAGTGGCCATAGGTGGGTTGCAACTTGGCCATGGTTTCTTGGTACACCGCGCGCAGGTCTTTGCCCGCCACCGCAGCGTCTTTGACGCTGTTGTAAACGTCGGACACGAACGAGCGCGTGCAATCCAAACCGGCTTTGACTTGTTGTTCGCCAATCAGCGCAGGACCACGTCCAGGAACCAAGGCTTGGGGCTTGAGTGCCGCAATGTTGTCCAGGGTTTGTGGCCAGTCTTTGAAATACGCGTCGCCGGCGTAGGGGGTGGCATCAAACTCAACCAGGTCGCCAGAGAGCATGACTTTTTCTTTGGGCAACCACACCACGGTGTCGCCCTTGGTGTGACCACGGCCGAGTTGCAGCAACTGCACTTCGAGTTGGCCGAGCCACAGGGTCATTTTTCCGGTGAATGTCATGGTGGGCCAGGTCATGCCTTCGGGCACGGTTTCCACGTTTTGGAACAGGCGAGGGAAGCGACCGATCTCGCTGGCTTTGTCTGCTTCGCCGCGTTCGACGATCAAGTCGTAGGTGTCTTGGCTGGCCAAGATTTGTTGTGCGTTGTAGGCGCTGGCGCCCAACACACGCACGGCGTGGTAGTGGGTTAGCACTACATATTTGATGGGCTTGTCAGTGACTTCGCGGATACGACGAATCACGTCGGCCGCCATGGCAGGGGTGGCTTGGGTGTCAGCCACCAAGACTTCGTTGTCGCCAATGATGATGCCGGTGTTGGGGTCACCTTCGGCGGTGTAGGCCCACGCGTGTTCTGAAATTTGGGTGAAGCTGACCTTCTTTTCTTCCAAGTCGGCGGCGGATGCAAAGGTTTTGGTTGACATGGGGGCTCCTGTGTTTAAATTTGCTTGTTGCAAATTGATTTGCAATAGGTGAATAATACATGGCGCAAAATCCATGTCAACCGATTTTTCATATGCCCACTAAAAAAGCCAAAACAACTGCTGCGATTCCTGCTGAAACCGAGGACAAAGCCCAGCGGGCCGTGCAATCGGTCGAGGTGGGGGGGCGCTTGTTGCTGGCCTTGGCCAGCAGTGGCAGCGCGTTGAGCCTGAAAGAGCTGGCGCAACGCGCTGACTTGACGCCGTCGCGCGCGCACCCGTATTTGGTCAGCTACGGACGGTTGGGGTTGATCGAACAAGACCCGACGGGGCGTTATGACCTGGGGCCTGCTGCCTTGCAGGTGGGCTTGGCGTGTTTGCAACGACTCGACCCTTTGAAGGCGGCCGACCCCGTGATACGGGCCTTGTCGGCAGAGACGGGGCACATGGTGGCGTTGGCGGTGTGGGGCAATTTCGGGCCGACGGTGGTGCGCTTGATGGATGCGCGTCAGCCCTTGCACGTGTCCATGCGGGTGGGCTCGGTGCTGTCCTTGTTTGACACGGCCACGGGGTTGGCATTTGCGGCGGCCATGCCGATGGAGCGGTTGAAGCAAGCGATTGCCGGGCCACTGGGCGAGATCCTTCCTGCAGACACATTCAACGAGCGCATGAAAGAGGTGGGCGCCTTGAAAGTTGCGCTGAAAGAGCATGGCTTTATGCGTGTGGTGGGTAGCCCGATTCCCGGGGTGAACGCTTTCAGTGCGCCGGTGTACGACTCAGAAGGCGCACCGGCGATGGTGCTGACGGTGACCGACCGTCAAGAACGACTGCCCGGGACTTGGAATAACCCGGTGTCCAAGGCTTTGCGCAAAGGGGCGTTGGAAATTACCCATCGACTGGGTGGCAAGGTCGACGCGCCGTTGTGATTCAGTCGATGCGCCAATGCGCAAGACCATACATGGGGCCGCCCAACCAGGGCGATAAGAAATGTTCCATCCATCGTGCGGTTGCCCCATAGGCTTCGGCGATGCTGTGCTGTGATTGAAGGTGGAACCGAGGTTGTTGGTTGCCAATTTCTTCAATCCGGTGGGTTCCCCATTTGAACTCGGCACCTGCATCACAGAGGTGCGGATGCAAGAAGGCTTTGCCTACCCCGATGTCAGAGATGAAGTCCATGACCAACTCAGAGCCGGAGGGGGCGTGGTCCCCCATTTCTTTCAAGATTTGTCGCAACTGCTCGGGCTCTAAATACATGCTGACGCCTTCGCAAATCAAGAACACAGGTTTTTTGCTTTCACGTTTTGGCAGTCCCAGTCTGTCCCACCAGCCCGGGCTGGTGATGTTGAACGCCTGTTGCTTGCAGTGCGCGGGAAGGGTGTGAAACAGCACGCGACGCAGTTGAATGACGGGGTCTAAATCCAAATCCAGCCAGTGGTTGTGTTGGTTGTCAAACCACTGAAAGTAATACGACAAGCCTGCGCCCAGGTTGATGCCCAGTGCGTTTGGATGTCGCTCGAAAAACTGTTGGCCAAGGTCTTTGATCAACCAGGTTCGCCACAAAATGTTGAGCACCGTGGTCCAGTCACCGGCAAACGATTGGAGGTTGGCGTGCAGCTTGCCAGCAAAGTATTCGGCGTAGCGGTCGTTGGGGTTGAGGTGCGGAAAGATCTCTGCGCCGTTGGAGCGTGCGAGCAAAGGAATCAAAAGCGTTTTCGAGACATTGCCCAAAGAGGCCCAGCTCTTGAGAATGCGTGTTTCTTTTGACTCAAGATGACGTCGGCTCATGTTGACTCCCATTTTCCGCTGCGCGTGTGCAGAGCGTAAAGATATCCTCATGAAAAAAGGCACCTGCAGGTGCCTTTTTTTGCGAGCTTTTGACGCTTGGTAGATTAAGCGCGAGCCTTGCGACGTGCAGGCGCCTTGGCTGTGGCTTTGGGAGCGTGCTGTTTCAGTTTGGCCAGGCTGTCTTGTGCCAATTTGGCAGATTGTTTGACGTTCTTGCGTGCTTCGGCGACTGCTTTGTTGCCGGCATCCACGGCGGCTTTCACGGCGTTTACGGCAACTTCAGAACCTTCGGGGGCGGTTTTCAAGCTGTCGATGAGGGCTTTGTTAGTGGCGGTGTGTGCTTTGTCGAAGTGGGCTTCCACAAAGGCGGCTGACTCCGCTTGAAATTCTTGCCCCAAGTCGAAAGCAGTGCTGGCAAAACCAGCCAAGCTCAGGGCCGACGTTTCCATGTGTGTTTTGAACACGTCCATGGCTGTTGCAGGGTCTTTGATGTCCAGCACCGCATGCAGTTGGTCTTGTGCCAACTCAGCGTTCATTTTGAGTTGTTCCAAGTTCAACTCGGTCAAGCGCTCGAGTTGTGAGAAAGACAAGTTGGCCAACTCGAGGGCGGCTTGCACAGAGGCTTCTACTTGGGGTTTAAATTGGGTTTGCATCACAGGTCCTTTCAAAATTAAATCGAATGGCGAAATGTTATCGGCGTCAGTGCAAAAAACACAGGCGCACGCTGGCTTTAGAGGCAGATCTCTAGCCTGACCAGGAGCTCGTTAACATGAATGTGTCTAGCCATACAGGAGGTTTCACGTGAACAAATGGTCAGTTGCGATGTTCTTGGTATGTGGTTGGGGAGGGTATTCGGTGGCTGCGCCTGAGGACTACAACATCAAAGTCGATGTGGTTCAACAGGGGGATGTGTTTCAAACGCAGGCGAGTTTTTATTTGCCCCTGACCTTGTGTCAGTCCTACCGCTATTTGACGGATTACGACGCTGCCACCCGCATTCCCGGCGTGGTGGCCTCCACCACCACGCGTGTGGATAGCCGCAAGGCGCGTGTGGAGCGCCAACTGCGAGAGCGGATTTTGTTTTTTCCGATCAACATGCGCATGGTGTTGGAGGTCAGCGAGTTACCCAATCAGGGCACTGACTTTGTTCAGCTCAGTGGCGAAGCCAAGTCGTACAAAGGTTCTTGGCGTTTGGAGTCTGACGCGAACGGCACGTGGTTCAGATACCGTACCGAGTCGGAGCCAGACTCTGTTTTCCCTAGGGCGGTCATCGAGTACTTCATCAAGAACCGCTTGAACAGCAGTTTTGAAGCCATGGCCAAGGCGGGGGTGGAACGCCGCCAGCAGCCGTGCTGACCTGTTCAGCAGCTTTCTGAGCTGCCTTAGGTATGATGACAGTAATAATTTTGATTTTCTAAAGGACGTGGCATGGCCGATATCAATCCAACCAACAACAACCTCGTGATCGGTGAGGGCGTGACATTCAAGGGCTCGATTGCGGCCCCCGGAAAAGCGGTGATCAATGGCAATGTGAGCGGTGAGCTGACAGCCGATGATTTGTTAATTGGTACCAAAGGCCAAGTCACAGGCACGGTACGTGCCCGTGAAATAGATGTGCATGGTGAGTTGAATCAAGACATCGTGTGCAAAGAGCATTTGTTGATTCACAGCACAGGCAAAGTTTCAGGCACCTTGGAATACCACGAGTTGGAAATTCAGCGTGGCGGTAAGTTCAAAGGCAATATGAATCAAAAATAATCGGTTCTGAGGGGTGACTCGGAACCGATTCGCCAATCGGCGCAAGGCCTTTTGGCAGGGCATTCGCGATGCCCTAGGTGCACCCGTGTTGGTGCTGTTTGCGGGCATGGTGGGCTTTGGTGCGATGGGCCACACCCATGGGTTTGATCCTTGGGTGACGGGATTGAGCAGTCTGTTGATGTTTGCCCTCCCTGGTCAAGTGGTGATGTTGGAGATGTTGATCTCTGGTTCGTCCTGGTTGGCTATTGGATTCGCCGTGAGCCTGACGTCTACGCGTTTCATCACCATGGTGGTGACGTTGTTTCCTCAGCTGCATCGACGCGATCGAAACCCTTTCTTGTATCTGTGGGTGCATTTGTTGGCCATGACGGCCTGGGCCATGTCGATGCGCGAGTTTCCGCGTATCGCGCGTCACCACCGGTTGAGCTACTTCATTGGCATCGCGTTGCCGTGTTGGTTGATTTCGATGCCCGGCACCGTGTTGGGCTATTTCGTGGCGGGCTCGGTGCCTGCCGCTGTCACGCTGGGGCTGGTGTTCATCAACCCCTTGTTTTTCTTGCTGACTTTCACCGAAGTGAAGCCTTGGGGCAACCGTTTGGCAATTGGTTTGGGCTGTGTGTTTGGACCGATTTTTTTCTTGCTGGACCCGGACAGTAGTTTGTTGTTGACCGGCTTGGTTGCCGGCACCTTGGCCTACGTGGTGGACCGACGTTGGTTGCGTCCGCGCCCTGTGGAGGTGCAGCCATGACCCTCGACATGCAGGGCTGGGGCACTTGGCTGGCGTTGAGTGCGGCGTGTGTGGGCACGTATGTGTGCCGCGCTGCCGGTGTCAAGTTGTCGGGCCACATTCATCAAGACAGTGAGGTTTTCCGTTGGCTCTCTGCCGTGACGTATGCCATGGTGGCGGCGCTGACGGTCCGCATGATCTTGCTGCCGTTGGGTTTGCTTGCCACCGTGCCCTGGTGGTTGCGTGTGTTGATTTGTGGCATCAGCGTGGCCGTGATGGTGTCGCACCCGCAGCGGCGCTTGGTGCCTGCGCTGTTGACGGGCACGCTGCTGATGCTGGCGTACGGCGTGTCACGCGTGGGTGTTTAGAGCCTCAGAGAGGCGAATGTCCGAATCTACAATTCAGCGACAAATCCAAAGGCACCATGAACATCCTGATTTCCAACGACGACGGCTTTCAAGCCCCTGGCATCGTGGCCTTGTATGAAGCGCTCAAAGATTTGGGCCGTGTGGAAGTGGTCGCGCCGGAACACAACAACAGCGCCAAATCGAATGCCTTGACCTTGCATTCCCCGCTGTATGTGCACCAAGCCAGCAATGGTTTTCGCTACGTCAATGGCACGCCCGCCGATTGCGTGCACATTGCACTGACGGGCTTGCTGGACTACAAACCCGATTTGGTGGTCTCTGGCATCAACAACGGCGCCAACATGGGCGACGACACGATTTACTCTGGCACCGTGGGCGCCGCCATGGAAGGGTTTTTGTTTGGCATTCCCGCGATTGCCTTTTCTCAGGTCGAGAAAGGCTGGACCCACCTCGATTCAGCGGCCGCCAAAGCGCGCGAACTGGTGCAACAACTGGTGGCCCAAGGCCAGGTGGCGCAGTCGCCTTGGCTGTTGAATGTGAATGTGCCCAACCAACCGGTGGCTCAAATCAAACCGCTGCGGGTGACCCGTTTGGGACGTCGCCACTCGGCTGAGCGTGTCATCACGCAAACCAGTCCACGCGGTGAAACCATGTATTGGATTGGCAACGCAGGTGCCGCCAAAGACGACAGCGATGGCACCGATTTCCACGCCACGTTTGAAGGTCATCTGTCGGTCACGCCCTTGCATGTGGATCTCACAGAACACGCCGGCTTGCCCGACTGGGCCCACCGTCTGGGTGAAACGAACGCATGAAGCAGCGTCCCAGTTTCCCTGCCCGCTTGGATTCACAAGCGGCGCCTAAAACCTTGTTGGGGGCGACACGTGTGGTGACCCCTCAAACGCCTGCGCGTGCTAAACCCGTGGCCATGGCCAGTCCCACCGGGGTGGGGCTTGAGTCCGCCACCATTCGTGCGCGCATGGTGCAAAAGTTGGCCGAGCAGGGCATTGATGACCCCACGGTGTTAGAGGCCATGGGGCGCATCGAGCGTCACCGCTTTGTCGACTCCGCATTGGTCAATCAAGCGTACGAAGACACCAGTTTGCCGATTGGTTTGGGGCAAACCATTTCCAAACCCAACGTGGTAGCGCGCATGATTGCGCTGCTGCGCCAAGCGCCTGGTTTGCAAGGCGCGCCCATGATGGGGCGGGTCTTGGAGATTGGCACTGGGTGTGGTTACCAAGCCGCCGTGCTGTCGTGTGTGGCGCGCGAGGTCTACAGCATTGAACGTCTGCGTGGGCTGCATGACAAGGCCCGTGAAAACTTGCGCCCCATGCGTTTGCCCAATGTGCACGTGATTTTTGGCGACGGTATGTTGGGATATGCGCCTGGTGCCCCCTACAGCGCCATCATTTCTGCAGCGGGTGGCGAGAACGTGCCACAAGCTTGGATTGATCAACTCGCACTCGGAGGGCGTTTGGTCGCTCCCACACAAACCCAGACAGGTCAGCAAGCCTTGGTGGTGATTGATAAAACCCCTCAAGGTTTGCAACACACATTGCTCGAGGCCGTGAACTTTGTGCCTCTAAAATCAGGCATTGCTTGATTGGAGAAATACAAATGTTTCGTGCCGGAATGTGGGGTTTTGCCACCCTAGCGACAGCGCTGGCGTTGTCGGGTTGTGCAAACAAAGGGCGTCTTGCGCCTGTGGATGACCACTCCATCGGTACCAACCGCTCGCAAGCACGTGTGTTGCCTGGTGCAGAGAACGCCGGTAAGCCGGGTTACTACACGGTCAAACCCGGTGACACCTTGATTCGCATCGGCATGGACAACGGCCAAAGCTGGCGCGATATTTTGCGTTGGAACAAGTTGGACAACCCCAACTTGATTGAAACTGGCCAAGTGCTTCGCGTGGCGCCGCCTCAGGCTGAGCCGGTGGCGCGACCTGCGACGTCGCCAGCCCCTGCTGCGATACCTGCGAAAACCACAGCCTCTGCGCCCACTTCACCAACGCCTGCAACAACGGCAGCGGCCGAAGTGGCCGATGAAGTCCTCAATTTCCAATGGCCCGCGCGTGGCAACGTGCTGGCCGGCTTTGACGAATCAAAAAACAAAGGTCTGGATATTTCCGGCAAGGTGGGTGACCCCGTGCTAGCGGCTGCTGATGGCCGTGTGGTCTATGCCGGAGCTGGGTTGCGTGGCTATGGGAACTTGATCATCCTCAAGCACAACAACACGTTTTTGACAGCCTATGCACACAACCAAACCTTGTTGGTGAAAGAAGACCAAGTGATCAAGCGGGGTCAAAAAATTGCTGAAATGGGCAGCAGCGATGCGGATCAAGTGAAATTGCATTTTGAAATTCGCCGTCAAGGCAAGCCGGTTGATCCAGCCAAGTATTTACCAGGCCATTGATGACTGAACGTGTGACTGACAACCCATGGCCTGACAACGCGCTCACCATTGAATCCATGGATCTCGAGGCGCAGGGCGTGGCCCACCGCCCGGATGGCAAAGTGGTGTTTGTGGACGGGGCCTTGCCCTTCGAAGTGGTGCGTGCCAATGTGCATCGCAAAAAAGACAACTGGGAAAAAGCGTCGCTGTTAGAGGTGTTGCACACCTCGTCCCAACGTGTTACACCGGGGTGTCCCCACTTTGGTTTGCATGCCGGTGCGTGTGGAGGGTGCAAGATGCAGCACTTGGAGGCTTCCGCACAAATCGCGGTGAAGCAGCGCGCGCTTGAAGACAACCTCTGGCACCTCGGCAAAGTTAAGCCTGAAACCGTGCTGCGACCTATTCAAGGGCCAACCTGGGGCTATCGCTACCGCGCACGCTTGTCGGTGCGCTATGTGGTGAAGAAGGGCGAAGTGTTGGTGGGTTTCCACGAGCGCAAAAGCCGTTATGTGGCTGACATGCGCCGTTGCCCCATCTTGCCGTCACACGTGGATGCCATGTTGATGCCGCTGCGCGAGCTGATTGGTCGCATGGATGCACGCGAAACCTTGCCTCAAATCGAATTGGCTTGTGGTGACCACGTCACGGCCTTGGTGCTGCGTCACATGGAGCCGTTGAGTAACAAGGACCTGGCGGCTTTGCGTGCGTTTGCAGCGCAACACCAAGTGCAATGGTGGTTGCAATCCAAAGGGCCTGACACCGTCAAATTGATGGACGGTGCACTGGGTGAATCGCTGTCGTATGGCTTGCCTGAGTTTGGCATCACCATGCCGTTCAAGCCCACCGACTTCACGCAGGTGAATCCACACATCAACCGTGTGCTGGTCACGCGTGCGTTGCGCTTGCTGGATGTGCAGGCGCATGAGCGGGTGATCGATTGGTTCTGTGGCCTCGGTAACTTCACCTTGCCTTTGGCAACACAGGCCCGCGAGGTGTTGGGCATTGAGGGCAGTGAGGCCTTGGTGGCACGCTCGGGTGAAAACTATGCGTTCAACCAAACGCAACGCGACACGCCTTTGGCGCCCACGCGTTTTGTGGCGCGCAACTTGTTTGAAATGACGCCTGAGTTGTTGTGCCAAGACGGCGTGGCAGACAAATGGTTGGTCGACCCCCCGCGCGAAGGCGCTTTCTCGTTGGCGCAAGCGTTGGCAGAGTTGCACCAGCAGCCCGCCCTTCGCCAAGGCTGGACGCCGCCCAAGCGCATTGTGTATGTGAGCTGCAACCCTGCCACCTTGGCGCGTGATGCCGGTGTGTTGGTGAACGGTGCGGGTTACCGCATGACGTTTGCAGGTGCGGTCAACATGTTCCCGCACACGGCGCACGTGGAAAGCATGGCCGTGTTTGATTTGGCTTGAAATGATCCGACACAAAAAAGGGACCGTGAGGTCCCTTTTTTGGGGTGGCGTGAAGCGCTTAGTCGCGCTCGCCGCCAAAGATACCGAGCAGTGCCAGCAAGCTTTGGAACACGTTGATCACGTCCAAATACAAGGTCAGTGTGGCGCTGATGTAGTTGGTTTCGCCGCCGTCCATGATTTGCTTCAAGTCGTACAGCATGAAGGCGCTGAAGATGGCCATGGACAACATGGAAATCACCATCATGCCAGCCGATGAACCGACGAACACGTTGATGATGCTGCCGACCATCAAGACCACAGCGCCGACCATGAGCCATTTGCCCATACCCGACAAATCGCGCTTGATGACGGTGGCCAAGCTGGCCATCACAAAAAACACGCCGGCGGTGCCAGCGAAAGCCGTCATCACCAACTCAGCGCCGTTTTTGAAACCCAAGACCATGGCAATCATGCGTGAAAGCATCAGGCCCATAAAGAAGGTGAAGCCCAGCAACACGTACACGCCGGTGGCGCTTTCTTTGGTGCGTTCGATGGCGTAGATGAAGCCGAAGGCGCCTGCCAGCATCAAAATCATGCCCATGACACCGGAGATGGCGTAGCTGATGCCTGTGGTCACGCCAATCCAAGCGCCCAAGACGGTGGGCAACATGCTGATCGCGAGCAACCAGTAAGTGTTGCGGACCACGCGGTTGCGTTCGGCCGTGGGTAAAACGTAGTAGTCAACCGTTTCAATGTTGTCAATCATGTTGGGATCTCCAAATAAACCTGAGTGATTCAGATGGGGCGAATTCTAAAGGTTTCAAGTCGGCGAGGGCGATCGCTTACTTTTATTGAGGTTTCTTTTGCGTTTGAGTGAGGCAGTGGGCTTTTCAGAATCGCTATGCTTGAGGTTTTACGACTACTTGAAAACTTTCGCCATGAAAACCAAACACTTTCTCGAATCTGCCGATGTCAAAGCGATTGCTGCCGCTGCTGAAGCCGAGGCTTTGAAGAACCATTGGCCCGTCACCATTGCCATCGTGGACGATGGTGGTCATTTGTTGTCTTTGCAACGTTTGGATGGCGCTGCGCCCATCTCTTCGCACATCGCGCCTGCCAAAGCTCACACCGCTGCGCTGGGCCGTCGCGAAAGCAAAATTTACGAGGACGTGATCAACGGTGGTCGCACTTCTTTCTTGAGCGCGCCTGAAATCAAAGGCATGCTCGAAGGCGGCGTGCCGATCATCAAAGACGGCCAATGCATTGGCGCGGTGGGTGTGAGTGGTGTGAAATCCAACGAGGACGCTCAAATCGCCAAAGCTGGTATCGCAGCTATCGGCCTGTAAGCCACTGTTGTTTCGAGCAAAAAGCCCCACGAGTTCAGTCTCGTGGGGCTTTTTCTTTGCGCCAACGAACTTAGTAAATCAAACGTTCAGGATTGATTTCTTGCAGGATCGTGGTGGCAATTTCTTCGATGCTTTTGTTGGTGGTCGAGAGCCAACGAATGCCCGCGCGGCGCATCATGGCTTCGGCTTCGGCCACTTCATGGCGGCAGTTGGGCAAGCTGGCGTATTTGGAGTTGGGGCGTCGCTCGTTGCGAATTTCGCTCAATCGCTCGGGCTGAATGGTGAGTCCGAAAATTTTCTTTTTGTGAGGAACCAAGGCAGGGGGCAGTTGGCGTCGCTCAAAGTCCTCAGGAATCAAGGGGTAGTTGGACGCCTTCAAGCCATGTTGCATCGCCAAGTAGAGGCTGGTGGGGGTTTTGCCGCTGCGACTCACGCCGACCAAAATCACGTCGGATGACTCGAGGTCGCGGTTCAGTTGGCCATCGTCGTGGGCCAAGCTGAAGTTGATGGCCTCAATGCGGTCTTGGTATTCCTTGCTCTTGCTCGGGTCGGAGAAGCGACCTACGCGGTGGTTGGACTTCACGCCCAGCTCTTGCTCCAGGGGGTTCACAAATGTCCCGAACATGTCCATCAGCATGGTTTTGCCTTTGCAGCCGTCCTGGATCACGTTGAGCACTTCGGTGTTCACCAATGTGGTGAACACAATCGGGTTGCGCCCTTCGAGCTCGCCAGTGTGTGTGATTTGGCGCACCGCTTGGTGGGCC
>JBFYKC010000042.1:0-15793 GCA_041311135.1 Comamonadaceae bacterium
TGTCGGTGAATTCAGGCGTGTAGGTGACTTCCAGGTCGCGTGGACGTGGTAAGTTGATGTCGCGTTTGACCACAAAGCGACCGGGGCTCTTGCTCATCACATAGACGGTGTCGGCCAAGAAAACCGACTCGCGCAAGTCGTGCGTGACCAAGATGACGTTGAACTTTTGCTCGGTCCACAAATCGCGCAAGGTGCACCACAGCTCTTCGCGTGTGAAGGCGTCAAGCGCGCCAAACGGCTCGTCGAGCAACAGCATCTTGGGTTCATGGATCAGCGCGCGGCAAATGCTGGCGCGTTGTTGCATGCCGCCCGACAGCTCCCACGGGAACTTGCGCTCGTAGCCACCCAAGCCCACGCTTTGCAGCAGCTTGAGGGCTCGGGCTTCGTACTCGGCTTTTTTCTCTTTGAAGTTGGAGCGGTAAGGCTCCACGATTTCCAAAGGCAACAACACGTTGTCCAGCGTGGTACGCCAAGGCAGCAGCGAGGGCGATTGAAACGCCATGCCACTGATCTTGAGCGGCCCGTTGACAGGCTGACCATCGACATAAATCTCACCACGGCTGGGCTTTTTCAAACCCGTGGTGAGCTTCATGAAGGTGGATTTGCCACAACCTGAGGGGCCCACAATGGCAATGAACTCGCCTTGTTTGACCTGCAGGTTGATGTCTTCCACTGCAAAGTGGTTTTGCGCTAACAACTCATCGTTGTAGGCGAGCCAGACGTTTTGGAAATCGACAAAGTGTTCAGAAGAAACGGACATGCAACAGAGCCTAATTACTTCTTGCCTTTGGGCAACACGTCGAGTTCTTTGGCGGCAGGCAGGAAGGAGCCATTCCAGATGTCGTCAGCTTTGACGCGGGTCTTGGTGTTGAACGCGTCAGACACTTGCGAGGCCATCAGAGCCAAGCGTGGTCCTTTGACTTGACCAAAACCTTCAGCACGGGCATCAGGGCTGTTGATCACGGTGTCAATGGCCAACTTCAAACGGCGTGTTTCAAGCTCGGTGTTGATGATGCCGTCACGGGCTTTGACGGTTTCAATGGCTTTGACGGGATCGGCGATCACGTCCTTGGCGCCTTTGGCAAAGGCACTCAAGAAAGCTTTCAGAGCAGCTGGGTTTTCTTTGATGAGTTTGGGTGACGCGATGATGGCGTTGCCATACAACTTCACGCCAAAGTCTGGGTACTGCATGACCACCACATCTTCGGCTTTGACGCCACGCGCTTCGATGTTCAGCAACGACGTAAAGGTGAAGCCAGTGATTGCGTCCACATCGCCGCGAACCAACATCGTTTCACGCAGTGGAGGGTCCATCGACACCCAGTTGACGGTACCCACGCTGTTGGCTTTGGCGAAGATGGGAAAGGCGCGACGACCGGCGTCAAACACGGGCGCACCGAGTTTTTTGCCCGCCAAATCGGCGGTGGTCTTGATGCCTGATTTCTTCAACGCCATCACCGAAGCGGGAGTGTTGTTGTAGACCATCATCACGGCCACGGGTTTGTTGGGTGCGTCGGGGTTGTTGGCGTGGAATTCCATCAAGGCGGCCAAGTCGGCAAAGCCCACGTCGTAGGCGCCAGACGCCACGCGGTTCACCGCACCGCCCGAGCCGTTGCCAGCGTCCACTGTCACGTCCAACTTGGCATCTTTGAAATAGCCTTTGGCAACAGGCACCAAGAAGAATGCAGCAGGTCCTTCAAAACGCCAATCGAGTTGAAACTTAAGTGGCGTCGTTTGAGCCGAAGCACCGGCAAAGCTAGCGGCCAATGCCAAGCCAAGGGTGGTTTTGATGAAAGTGCGTTTGATCATGTGTGCCTCTGAGACGAATTGAAAATTTGATATCCAGTGCCTTGCAATAAAGGTGCCCAATCCAAGCCCCCTGTTTTGCCACCAGAACCCGCAAATTGTGCGCGACTTTGGTTTGTATACAAAAACACTGCGCACCAATTTGGGTATTTGCCCGCATCTGGTGCAGAGGGCGAGGCGACTGCCATATAAAAAAGCCAGCGTGAACGCTGGCTTTTCAGAGGCGGAGGGGCTGCGCTTATTCAGCTTCCACGGCTTTGTGGTGCTGGGCTGATTTGAACTTGCCCCAGGCCAACACAATCACCGCACCGGCACCGGCACAGGCCATGTGGAACCAGGGGTTGGCTTCACCAAAGGCTTTGAGCACCACGTCGTTGGCCACGGTTTCGCCACCCACCCAACCAATCAAGCAAGCGCCCAAGGTGATGATGACGGGATAACGCTCCATCAGCTTGATCATCAAGGTGCTGCCAAAAATGACCAAAGGAATGCTGATGGCCAAGCCAATGATCAGCAACACTTCATCGCCCTTGGCCGCAGCGGCCACGGCAATCACGTTGTCCAAGCTCATCACCAAGTCGGCAATCAAGATGGTGCGAATGGCGGCGAACAAATTGCTGTGTTCGCTGGCTTCTTCTTCATCCTCTTCTTCTGCTTCGAGCAGTTGCGCGCCAATCCAAAGCAGCAGCAAGCCGCCCACGATTTGCAGGTATTCCAAGGTCATCAACTTGGCGGCCACCACGGTCAAGCCAATACGCAAGACCACAGCTGCGCCTGAACCAAACATGATGGCTTTTTTCTGTTGTTCGGGGGGCAGGCTGCGGGCTGCCAAAGCGATCACCACTGCGTTGTCGCCGGACAAGATGATGTTGATCCAAATAATCAGCGTCAGACCGAGCCAAAAGTCGGTGCTTTGTAGTAGTTCCATGTGTGATGTGCTCCAGGCGATGGGAATGTTGTTGTCGCGCCCCGTGGAAGGACGTTTTTTTAATCAGCGAGTGTAACGGTGCTGAGTCAAACGGGCTGTTGGTATTACTGCTTATGCCTCGACGGCATAGGGATTTGCCATGAAAAAAGCCCGCACGAAGCGGGCTTGTGGTGAGGGTCTATGCGTTCTCAGTGGCTGTCGGCTTGACGCGCAGCGGCCACGGCATCTGACTCGTCGGCAGAGGCCCCGTTAAAGAACAGGTTCAGCAACACGGCAGAGAGAGAGGCCAACAAGATGCCCGACTCAATGAGGGGGTGCAAGTTGTGAGGCATCCATTGCTTGAAGTTGGGCGCGATCAGCGGAATCATGCCGATGCCAATCGAGATCGCCACGATCAAGCTGTTGAAGCGGTTGTTCTTGAAGTCCACGCCGCCCAAGATGCGAATGCCGGTGGCGGCCACCATGCCGAACATCACCAAACCTGCGCCGCCCAAGACGACGGTGGGAAGGGACTCGACCAAGGCGGCCATCTTGGGAATCACGCCCAGGATGATCAAGATGATGCCGCCAGCCACGCACACAAAGCGGCTCTTCACGCCCGTGACAGCGACCAAGCCCACGTTTTGCGAGAAGCTGGTGTAGGGGAAGGTGTTGAAGATGCCGCCAATCAGCGTACCCAAACCATCGGTGCGCAAACCACGCGTCAGCGCAGCGCGGTCCACATGGCGGTCGGTCATTTCGCCCAAGGCCAAGAACATACCGGTGGATTCGATCATCACCACGATCATCACCAAGGTCATGGTGAGGATGAGCACGGGGTCAAACACAGGCATGCCAAACTGGAACGGAGTGACGATGCCGAACCATTCGGCTTTGCCCACTTTGTCAAAGTTCATCAAACCCATGCTGGTGGCCACGATGCCACCGATGACGATGCCCAACAACACAGAGATGTTGGCAAGGAAGCCTTTGGCGTACTTGGAGATCAACAAGATCGAGATCAGCACCAAAGCCGCGATGCCCACGCCGGTGAGGTCGGCGTATTTGGGGTTGGGCATCTTGGCCATCAGAGCCAAATCTTTGGGCACGGCCGGCAGGGTCGAACCTGGTGCGGACGCCGCCGCTGCCGCGTCCGCCAGCCACTTGGCGTGCTCAGGGTTGACGATGGAAGGTGCGGTGGGGCCAAAGGGGTTGCCAAAGATCCAGTTGATACCAATGCGCATCAAGCTGATACCGATGACAGCAATGATGGTGCCTGTCACCACGGGTGGGAAGAAGCGCAGCATGCGGCTGACCAAGGGCGCAATCAGAATCGAGATCGCACCTGCACCCATGATGGCGCCGAAAATCAGTTGTGCACCTGCATCGCCAGGGTTGGCGCTGGCCATGGCGACCATGGGGGCCACGGCAGCAAAGGTCACACCCATCATGACGGGCAAGCGGATACCAAACCATTGGGTGGCGCCCCACGATTGAATCAGGGTGACCAAACCGCAGACAAACAAGTCGGCAGAGATCAACATCGCCACTTGTTCAGGGCTGAGTTTCAGGGCACGGCCCACGATGAGGGGCACAGCAACCGCGCCGGCGTACATCACCAGCACGTGTTGCAAACCGAGAGCGGCGAGCTTGCCGGTAGGCAAGCGTTCGTCGACGGGATGGGTGGATTCAGTCATGAGGTCTCCTAGAGGATGTTTCGCATACAAAACTGTATACAAAAACAAGGCCGATCAACCAAGTGAAAACCCTAGGGGATTTGCCGTTAGTTAGGAGAGCAGCAAACGCCCGTCGTACATAAACCGCTCACGCACCACGGCTTTGATGTGCTTGGCATCAGGGTGACGAGGATTGATGAGTACCACATGGTCTTGCGCCACGATGGCTGATGGCACTTGTAGCACCGCGGCGGTATTGGCCTTGAGCCATGCGTCTCCCCACGCCACGCTCTCCACGCCTGTGGGAATCGCGTTCCATGTGGTAGGGAGTTTTTTGACGGTGGCGATGGTGCGTTTGTCCCACACGCGGTCGGGGATCGTAATTTCCACGACATAGCGGTTCAAGGGCAACGAGGCCGCATTGAGGTGCACCAAAGTTTCTAGGCAAGCCAGCGATACATGGGCCGCACAGTACACCGCTGGGTTGCCTTTGCTGTTCCAGCGACCGCCGGTGAGCTCGGCCCCGTAGCCGCTGAGATCGTCCGCTTTGTAGTGAAGGCTGGCCGACGCAATACGCCAAACTTGCATCAGGCGTAGGCACCGCTTTGCATTTGGGCGAGCAAGCGAGAGAGCATGTTTTGTCCCGTCACCGTCGAGAGGTACTGCGCGGGTTTTTTGCCAGCCAAGGCTGGCAAGGGCGTTTCAAGCCATTGCCCCAACCACACGGCTGCATCGAAGCCTTCAGGCGCTTCCCCTGATTCCTCGACCAAGGTGTGCACTTGGTCAATCAGCCGTTTCAAGCCTGCAATGCGCTCAGACTCTTGCGGGCCGAGCGCTTCGCCTTTGGCGATTTTTCGCTCGATGGTGGTGTTGGGCAGGTTCAAGTGCGACAGCAGATGTTTGCGCGGGGTATGCAGGTCGATGGCCAATGCCACCACCCAATCAGCTTTGACCCCGCTGATGACGCGATCGATGTACTCCGGTTCCGCCATGGCGTACAGGTCGTGCTTGATCCAGTCGAGGGTGACTTTTTTGTCTCCCCCAAGTTGGAAGGTTTTGCGTGCGATCGCCATGGGTGTACCGGGGTAAAGATACGTGAGATCTATCAAATGGGATTTCATAGTACACCAAATGGGGTTTATGGAATCTGCATTGTTTGCTGTACGCCCAAGCTGGGCGGTGAGTCGCGCTCAAAAAAATACGGCCCACAGGGGGCCGTACAGCGAGGGGCTTGGCGCCCGCTCAGTTCACCAAGTCAAACAAGGTGCGCGCGACGACCTTGGTGGCACGGCGCAGGTCTTCGAGTTCCAAGCGTTCATCGGCGCGTTTGGCGTGGCTCTCCAATACGGTGCGGGGGCCAGCACCATAGATCACGCCAGGAATGCCGCGCTCGACGTACAAGCGCACGTCGGTGTACAGCGGGGTGCCCACAGCGGGAATGGGCTCGCCAAACATCTGTTCGCCATGCTTTTGAATGGCGTCGACCAAGGGTTGGTTGCCTGCCAGGGGCTTCATCGAGTTGGCCAGCAACATGCGACGGATGTCGACCTTGAGGTCTTTGCCGCCGCGCGGTGGATTGAAAGACGCCGCGGCTTGCGCAATGGTCTGGCGAATGCTGGCTTCCACTTCCGCCGGGTTCTCTTCGGGGATCATGCGGCGGTCCAGTTTGAACACCACTTTGCCGGGCACCACGTTGGTGTTGGTGCCGCCACTGATTTGGCCCACGTTCAAGTAGGGGTGGGTGATGCCTTCCACGTTGGAGGTGGTGTTTTTGTAGTCGGCATTTAAGGCATGCAGCGCTTGCAGGATGTGCACCGCACCTTGCAGTGCATCGGTGCCGCTGTCGGGAATGGCAGCGTGCGCCATTTCGCCTTGCACGGTCACTTCCATTTGCAAACAGCCGTTGTGCGCGGTGACCACTTGGTAGCTGAAGCCGGCCGCAATCATCAAATCGGGTTTTGTTAAACCTTGAGCCAGCAACCAACCGGGGCCTTTTTCGCCGCCAAATTCTTCGTCGTAGGTGAAGTGCAGTTCCACATTGCCATGGGTGGGTTTGGCCACGGCTTCAAGCGCGCGCACCGCGAAGGTGAAGGTGCTGAAGTCGCATTTGCTCACGGCGCTGGCGCGGCCGTAAATTTTGCCGTCAACCACTTCGCCGCCATAGGGATCGTGGGTCCAACCTTCGCCGGGTGGCACCACATCGCCGTGGGCGTTGAGGGCAATGGTTTTGCCGGCGCCGTAGTGGCGGCGCACGATCAAGTTGGTGATGCTTTCTAACCCGTAGGCGTTCACCTCGTCTTGGGGCACCGCGTGTTTTTCGGCGTCAAAGCCAAAGTCTTTCAGCAGCGTGGCGGTGCGCTCGGCGTGCGGTGCGTTGTTGCCGGGGGGCGTGTCGGTGGGGACGCGAATGAGTTCTTGCAAGAACTTCACTTGCTCGTCAAAGTGTGCATCGATCCAGGCGTCGAGTTGTTCGTAGGGGGTGCTCATCGTTGTCTCTCTTTGTGTGGGTTATGCGGGTGTGTGGTGCAAAAGGTGCATGAAGGCGTCGATGGCCAGTTGCATGTCGTCGCTGGTGGTGCTCTCCAGCGGGTTGTGGCTGATGCCTGCGTTTTGGCCGCGCACAAACAGCATGGCTTGCGGCATCACTTCGTGCAGTTTCATGGCATCGTGGCCAGCGCCACTGGGCAGGTGGAACACGGGCACGCCCAAGCTTTGCACGGCGTTTTCCCACAAGGCTTGCAGCTTGGCATTGCTCGGTGCTGCGCTGGCGCGCATGGTTTCTTCCAGCGTGTGGTGCAGGCCGCGGCGTTCGCAGATGCGTTTCAGCTCTGTCACCACATCGTGCATCAGTGCATCGCGCAACGCGTCAGTGGTGGCGCGCAGGTCGAGGCTGAATTGACAGCGACCGGGTACCACGTTGATGGAGCCATTGGGCACAGTCAGCATGCCCACCGTGCCCACCAAGTTGGGTTGTTGTGCAGCACGTTTTTCCACATACAACGCGAGCTCGGCCACCGCCGTTGCAGCGTCACGGCGACGGTCCATGGGGGTGGTGCCGGCGTGGCTGGCCATGCCGATCACTTCGCCCACAAAGCGCACACTGCCGTTGATCGAGGTCACCACGCCGAGCGGAATGTCGAGCTCGTTGAGCACAGGGCCTTGCTCGATGTGAACTTCCACAAAGCCAAGGTAGTGGGCTGCGTTGCGGGTGAGTTGAGGAATGTTTTCAATCTTCAAACCCGCTTGTTTCATGGCTTGGCGCATGGTCACGCCGTCCGCATCTTGCTGTTCGAGCCATTCGTTTTTGAAGTCGCCCACCAAAGCGCCAGAGCCTAAGAAGGTGGCTTTGTAGCGTTGGCCTTCTTCTTCGGCAAACGCCACCACCTCCAGGTTGAATGGCAGGCGCTTGCCTGCACGTGCGAGTTCACGCACACAGGCCATGGGAACGAAAATTCCTAAGCGACCGTCGTACTTGCCACCGTTGCGCACGGTGTCGTAGTGCGAGCCGGTCATCAAGGTTTTTGCGTGCAGGTTACTGGCTTTGTAGACGCCCACCACGTTGCCCACGGCATCGATGTGCACGTCATCAAAGCCACAGGCTTTCATGCCCAGCTCCAGGGTGCGGGCACATTTCAGATGTGCGTCGGTGAGGTAGGTGACGGTCAGTTCTTCGCGTGCTGCATGTGGGGCTTGTTTGTTCATGGCACCGGCATCGCTGAATTGAGCCAACCATTCGTGCCAGTCCCACACCTCATGACCGAGCGCAGGTTCGTAACCCAACTTGTCGTTCAAGCGGATCTCGACGATGCGGTGAATGTTGCGCAGACACTCAGCCAGTTCGTAGTCGGGGTGGTTGTGCAGGCGCCGCTCAAAGGTGCTGATGATTTGTTGTTTGTTCAAACCCGAACCGCGTGGGCCACGCACGGCCAAGATGAACGGGAACCCAAACTTGGCGTTGTAGCTGGCGTTGAGCTGTTGGATGTGCGCAAACTCTGCGGGTGTGCAGTTGGTCAACCCCGCTTTGGTCTGTTCGTTGGTTGATTCAGCCGTCAGGCTTTTGCTCACCATCGCTTTGCCAGCCAACTCCGGGTGGGCGCGTACCAAGGCCAGTTGCGGCTCACGGCCGGCTTGGTTGAGCACCTCCACCATGGCGTGTTTCAGTGCGGCGGCGCTGGCAAACGGCCGGGCGTCGAGTGCGCGCTCGGCAATCCAGTCAGAGTGCTCGTACAGGCCGGTCAGCAAAGCAGCTGCCTCGGCACGGGGCAGGGTGTTGATTTGGTTCAGCGTGATGTGTGCGTGGCTCATGGGGGTGTCCTGCTGTTTAGTTGCCGCTGTAGGGATGCACGTGTTTCCAGTGACGTGCAATGTCGATGCGACGCGCCACCCACACGCGGTCGTGTTGGGCGATGTGGTCTAAGAACTTTTGCAAGGCCACGATACGCCCGGGCTTGCCCAGCAAGCGGCAGTGCATGCCGATGCTCATCATCTTGGGCGCTTCATCACCCTCAGCGTACAGCGCATCAAAGCTGTCGCGCAAATACACAAAGAAGTCGTTGGCTTGGCTGAAACCTTGGGGCAGCGCGAAGCGCATGTCGTTGCAATCCAACGTGTAGGGCACCACCAGTTGGGGCACCACATCGCCGTTGGTTTTTTTGACCTTCATCCAAAAGGGCAGGTCTTCGCCGTAGTAGTCGCTGTCGTATTCAAACCCACCGTGATCCGCCACCAAGCGTCGGGTGTTGGGGCTGTCGCGGCCGGTGTACCACCCCGCGCCGTGAATGCTGTTGCCATGCGTGGTGTGGGTCAGGCGTTCGATGATCTTGATGCCTTGCTGCATGTGTGCACGTTCGGTGGCAACGTCTACCGTTTGGTAGTTGATCCAGCGGTAACCGTGGCACGCAATTTCGTGGCCCAACTCGACAAACGCGGCAGTGAGTTCGGGGTGACGTTCCAAGGCCATGCTGACGCCAAACACGGTCAGTGGCAGACCGCGTTTTTCAAACTCACGCAAGATGCGCCACACACCCACGCGAGAGCCGTATTCGTAAATACCTTCCATGCTCAGGTGGCGATCGGGAAAGCTCGGTGGGTTGAACATCTCGCTCAAAAACATCTCGCTGCCTGGGTCACCATGCACCGTAGCGTTCTCGCCGCCTTCTTCGTAGTTCAGCACAAACTGCACCGCGATGCGGGCTTGGTTGGGCCACTGCGCATGCGGCACATGGCGGCCGTAGCCCACCAAATCGCGAGGGTAGGTGGCTGTGGTGTCGTAAGTGGCGTTGGGGTGTGACATGCGAGTCTCCGTGTTCTTCAAGCCAAGGCCATGGCGATGTCGTTGCTGGGTACTTTGCGGTCGAGCGCCAAGCCTTCTTCCACGTGACGCAAGTGCTCGTCCATCAATTTGATGGCCAATTTTTCGTCTTTGGCAATGATGGCTTTCAAGATGTCTGCATGCTCTTCGGCCGAGTGTTCGGCAGCGTTGGTGCTTTGGTACATCAGCGTGATCAAGGCGCAACGCGAGATGAGCTCGCCCAAGATTTGCGCCAACACTTTGTTGCCCATCAACTCAGCCATGCGCACGTGGAAGTCGCCCAACAAATCGGTGCGGCCGGGCACGTCACCACGGCTCACGGCTGCTTTTTCTTCGGCCACGTGGTCTTTGAGGGCTTTGATTTGGGCGGGTGTGACGTGGCGCACAAAGGTACGTGTCATCTCCAACTCCAGCATGCGACGCACGGCGAACACTTGGCGTGCTTCTTCAGAGGAGGGGGTTGCCACAAAAGCACCGCGCGCGGGTTCCATGCGGATCAGGCGCTTTTGCACCAATTGAAACAAAGCCTGACGGATGAGGGTGCGGGACACGCCAAAGTGGTCCGCCAGCTTTTGTTCGGCCAGCTTGGTGCCTGGGTGCAGGCGGTGCTCCACGATCGCTTTGGTGAGCGCATCGACAATGCTGCGGGTGGCGGTTGAGCTGTCCATGTGGATCTCCGGCAAATTCAATGAGGCCCATGATAGACCTAAATGGAAAAATTGTATACACTTTCGGTCGACCAAGTCGGTCGCCAACCATTTTGGGAGTATTTCATGGGATTGAGCACACACGTTTTAGACACCATGCACGGCGGCCCTGCAGCGGGCATGAAGGTGTCTTTGTTCACCACTGACAACGGCCATGCCACGTTGGTGAAAAGCTTCCACCTGAACCACGACGGGCGCAACCCCGATGGCCCGCTGTACGACAACGACAGCTTGAAAAAAGGCACCTACCGCTTGGTGTTTGATGTCAAGGGCTACTTTGCCTCGAAGCACGTGCCATTGCCTGAGCCCAACTTTTTGGACCAAGTGAGCCTGGACTTTGGTGTGGCCCACACCGACCAGCACTACCACGTGCCTTTGCTTGTCAGCCCTTGGAGCTACTCGACCTATCGCGGGTCTTAAGCCTGCCAAGGGTATTCCCGCCCTGAAGGTCATCAAAACCGTTAGTAAAGTTATTTTTTATATTTACTTAACGGAGCAAGGTTTTGGAAAAATTTGATGTCTGCGTGATTGGTGCCGGCCCGTCCGGTTTTGCGGCGGCCATGCGCGCCATCGACTTTGGCAAACGTGTGGCACTGGTGGAACGCAACAAGGTCGGTGGTGCGGGCATTTTTGATGGCGCTTTGTCATCCAAAACTTTGTGGGAACTGTCAGAGAGCTACCAGCTCACGCACAACACCAACTTGGGCTACACGGTGTATGACTCCGAGGTGCATTTTTCGAGTGTGATGCACCAGGCCCATCGCGCCGTGGCTGAAAAACATGTTCAGCTAAAAAAGCAAATCGCGTATTTCGAGAAAACAGGCCAGCTCAAATTCTTCAACGGTCATGCCAAATTTGCGTCCAAAAATGACATTGACATCACCGATGCCGATGGCACCCAACAAGCCATTTGGGCTGACAACACGGTGATGGCGGTGGGCAGCCGCCCACGGTATTTGCCCAACATTCCAATCGACGAAAAAATCATCCTGACCAGCGATGGCGTGTCGTCGTTGCCCGATTTCCCCAAGAGCATCGTGATCTTGGGTGCGGGTGTGATTGGTTGTGAATTCGCCACCATCTTCTCGAACTTTGGCAAGACCAAGGTGTTCTTGATTGACAAAGAAGAGCGCATCTTGCCCTTCGAAGACGAAGACATTTCGCACGCTGTGGCTGCCAATTTGGAAGACAACGGCGCAGTGATTCACCACGGTGCATCGCTTGAAAAAATGAGCATCGTCGATGGCAAGGTGGAATATGTTCTCAACTTCAAAGACGGGCGAAAAGAAACACACATTGTCGAAAAAGCATTGATTTCGGTAGGCCGTGTCTCTAACAACGAAAACTTGGGGTTAGAAGCGGCGGGGGTGGTGTTGAACGATCGCGGCAATATCGATGATGAACACACCCGCTCCAATGTGCCCAATATTTATGCGGTGGGCGACTTCACCGCTGATATTTCTTTGGTCAATGTGGGTGAACTCGAGGGGCGGCATGCTGTGGAGCGCATGTTTGGTGCGCCTAAGCGCGAGTTGGTCTACGAGAACATCTCCACCATCATGTTCTTGAACCCCGAGGTAGCCTCGGTCGGCTTGAACGAAACACAGGCACGAAGAAAGAAAATCCCGTACCGCTTGGCGTCGATGCACTATCGCTATGTGAACCGCGCTTTGGCCATGCACAAATTGGATGGTTTTTTCAAAATCTTGGTGTCAGACGACGAAGAGATGAAGATTTTGGGCATGCGTGTGATGGGCCCCCATGCCTCCAGCACCATCATGGCTGTGGCCTTGATGATTTCGATGGACATTGGCATTGAACACCTGGCCGAGCTGATCTTCCCGCATCCGTCGATTCCCGAAGGCATCCAAGAATGTGCCCGCATGTTGATGGGGAATTCGATTGTGAAACCAGAGGTATTCAATTTGGACGTCCGTTGTTATCGGGTGGATGCCAACGGTCGCATCGAAGACCTTTAAATATTTGTATACGAGGCGGCATACGTGTCGCCGATGTGGGGTGTGAGTCACTAAAATCAGGGATCTTTTCCCAGATTTTCAAATCCCACCATGACCCAAGTCACCAACACCGTGCGCTTTGTGCTCGACGGGCAGATCGTCGAAGCCCAAGGCGCGCGTCGCACCACCACTGTTCTTGATTACCTGCGTGAGCAGCTCCACCGCACCGGTACCAAAGAAGGTTGCGCTGAAGGCGACTGTGGCGCCTGTGTGGTGATAGTGGGTGAACTCAATGCGGCTGGCACAGGCGTGGACTATGTGGCCACCAATGCCTGTATCCAATTGCTGCCCTCGCTCGATGGCAAATCGGTCAAGACCGTCGAGAGCCTGAAGAAGGCCGACGGCAGCCTGCACCCCGTGCAAGACGAGATGGTCAAGTGCCATGGTTCGCAATGCGGCTTTTGCACCCCTGGCATCGTGATGAGCTTGGTCAACTTGGTGCAAACCAACACCACGCCTGCGCGCCAAGACATCACCGACGCCCTGAGCGGCAACCTGTGCCGCTGCACGGGCTATGCCCCCATCATCGATGCCGCTGCCAAAGCCTGCGAGAAAAAAGCCGCCTTGAAGGTGGACGACAGCGCCGATGTGCCGCTGTTGAAAGAAATCAAACGTGCCAGCACGCCCACGATGAGTTTGGATGGCGAGATCATTGTGCAGCCCGTGGTGCGCACACGCAAAGGCAACGAGTTTGTGTCGCCCTCTACCTTGGCTGAAGTGGCCGCCTATTTGGTCAAGCACCCCACCACCACTTTGCTCGCGGGCAGCACCGAAATTGGCTTGCAGGTAAACAAGCAATTCAGTCGTCCTGATCACCTCATGTACTTGGGCAACGTCAAAGAACTGCGTCAAGTGAGCGAGACTGACAAAGCCTGGCGCATCGGTGCGGCGGTGTCGTTGACGCAAGTCGAAGCCTTGGTGGCCAAGGCCTATCCTGACTTTGCGGAAGTGCTGCGCCGCTTTGGTTCGCCCCCCATCCGTTCAACAGCCACCTTGGCTGGCAACATTGCCAACGGCTCGCCCATTGGCGACTCCATGCCTTGCTTGCTGGCCTTGGGTGCCAACTTGGTCTTGCGCCGTGGCGACAAGACGCGCCATGTGCTGCTTGAAAACTTCTACACCGGCATGAAGCAAAACGTGCTCGAAGCTGGTGAATTCATCGAAGCCATTGAGTTGCCCAAGCCCGTGGCCGGCCAAGTGTTCCGTGCGCACAAAGTGAGCAAGCGTTTCGAACAAGACATTTCGGCCACCTGTGCCGCCATCAGCTACACGCTCAAGGACGGCAAGCTCAGCGGCGTGAAATTGGCTTACAACGGCTTGGCACCATCGCCTTGCCGCGCTCCCAAACTCGAAGCCGTGTTGGAAGGCAAAGCGCCTGCCCATGTGAAAGCCGCCGATCTCGATGCGGCCATCGCCGCCAGCTTCACGGCGCGTGATGGGTTGCGCGCCACATGGGCTTACCGCGCTTTGGTGGCTCGCAACTTGGCTTTGGAATTCATTGAAGAACCTACTACGGAGGTGGTGTGATGAACGCTCCTACGAACCTGAAAAACCTCTTGCCTGCGACGCACATTCAACAGGGCACCGACGTGGTCCACGAGTCCGCGCACTTGCACGTCACTGGCGCCGCCACTTACATCGACGACATTCCTGAGCACGCGGGCACCTTGTATGCCGCACTCATCTTGTCCCCTGTGGCGCATGGCGAGTTGATTGGCGACGGCATTGACCGCGAAGCCATTCTCAAAGAGCACGGCGTGGTCGCGGTCTACACCGCCAAAGACATTCCCGGTGAAAACAACTGCGGCCCCATCGTGCACGACGACCCGTTTCTCGCCGCAGGCAAGGTCGAGTTCGTGGGGCAAGCCGTGGCTGTGGTGGTGGCGCGTGACATGCTTTATGCGCGCGAAGCCGCCAAAAAAGCCAAGGTCTTGGTGAAAGAACTCAAACCCATCTTGACGGTGGAAGAGGCCATGGAAGCGGACAGCTTCATCATGCCGCCCAAGGGCATCACCCGTGGTGATGCAGCGGCCGCCATTGCCAGTGCACCGCACAAAATCAAAGGCACCACCCGCACCGGCCAGCAAGAACAGTTCTACCTCGAAGGTCAGATTACCTATGCCGTGCCCAAAGAAGACGGTCAGCTCACGCTGTATGTGTCGACCCAACACCCCGACGGCAACCAACGCGAAGCCGCCCACGCGCTGAACCTCCACACCAACGACGTTGAAGTGATTTGCCGTCGCATGGGCGGTGGCTTTGGTGGCAAAGAAGGCAACGCCAGCATCTTCAGCCAAAGCGCCGCCTTGGCCGCGCACAAACTGGGCAAGCCCGTCAAGTTGCGCGTGAACCGCGATGACGACATGACCATCACCGGCAAGCGCCACGACTTCCGCATTGACTACGAAGTGGGCTTTGACGACAACGGACGTGTGTTGGGCGCCGACATCACGCTCATGTCACGCTGCGGCTACAGCACCGACTACTCGGGCCCCGTGAACGACCGTGCGTGTTTGCACATCGACAACAGTTATCACATTCCTGCGCTCAAGTTGGTGAGCCATCGTTGCAAAACCAACACCCAAAGCGCCACTGCCTTCCGCGGTTTTGGTGGCCCACAAGGCATGTTCGGCATCGAAACGGTGATGGACGAAATTGCCATGACTTTGGGCAAAGACCCCTTGGAAGTGCGCAAGCTCAACCTCTACAAAGACCCCGCCATCAGCGGTACGGCCGACACCATGACCACCCAATACAACCAGCTCATCGAAGACTGGGTGGGTGACAAGGTGATCGCGCAAGTGGAACAAGAATCCAAATACGCCGAGCGCCGCGCTGCGGTGCACGCCTACAACGCCAAGAGCAAAACCCGCAAGCGCGGCATTGCTTTGGTGCCTTTGAAGTTCGGCATCAGCTTCACGGCCACTCACCTCAACCAAGGTGGTGCTTTGCTGGTGGTGTACATGGACGGTTCGGTGAGCTGCAACCACGGCGGCACCGAAATGGGTCAAGGCCTCAACACCAAGATGGCGCAGGTGTGCGCCGATGGTTTGGGCATCAGCGTGGACCATGTGCGCATCACCGCCACCGATTCACAAAAAGTGCCGAATGCTTCGGCCACCTCGGCATCGAGTGGTGCTGACATCAACGGCGCGGCCATCATGAACGCCACCGCGCAAATGCGCGAGCGCTTGAAGCCTGTGGCTGCCCGCATGTTGGGTTGCGCCGAAGGCGATGTGACTTTTGCCAACAACGAACTGCACGGCGGCGGTAAGTCCGTCAAGTGGGCTGACGTGACCAAGCAAGCGTGGCTCGATCGCGTGGGCCTGAGCGTCACGGGCTTTTACATGACGCCCGAAATCAAATAC
>JBFYKC010000136.1:0-11572 GCA_041311135.1 Comamonadaceae bacterium
CCGCACCGAAAGGCACCACGATGCGCAAAGGCTTGCTGGGATAGGTTTGCGCATGTGCAGACAAACCGCTGAAAACCGAAACCCCGAGACCGAGTGCAACTACCCAACCCCACACCCACGAACGACGTGCCTGCATGACCTATCCCCTTGAAAACAGTGATTCAGGAATTATCGCCATCCCCAAAAAACAAATGGCAGACGCATGAATTCAGGCGTCTGCCATGTGGGGCCTTTATAGGCCCTGTCCTCAATTGCTGAACGCAGCAATACCTGTGATGGCACGGCCCAAGATGAGCGCATGCACATCGTGTGTGCCTTCGTAGGTGTTGACCACCTCGAGGTTGACCAAGTGACGCGCCACACCAAACTCATCGCTGATGCCGTTGCCTCCCATCATGTCGCGGGCCAAGCGCGCAATGTCGAGTGACTTGCCACAGCTGTTGCGTTTGAGGATGGAGGTGATTTCCACCGCCGCAATGCCTTCGTCTTTCATGCGCCCCAAGCGCAAGCAACCTTGCAAGCCTAAGCTGATGTCGGTCAACATGTCGGCCAATTTCTTTTGAATCAATTGGTTGGCAGCCAGTGGGCGACCAAACTGTTGGCGATCCAACACGTATTGGCGTGCTCGGTGGAAGCAGTCCTCTGCGGCCCCCAAGGCGCCCCAGGCAATGCCGTAGCGCGCGCTGTTCAAGCAAGTGAACGGGCCTTTCAAACCACGCACATCGGGGAAGGCGTTTTCTTCGGGCACAAACACCTCGTCCATCACGATTTCACCGGTGATCGAGGCACGCAAGCCCACCTTGCCGTGCACGGCGGGGGCGGTCAACCCTTTCCAGCCTTTTTCCAAGATGAAGCCACGAATGGCACCCGCATCGTCTTTGGCCCACACCACAAACACATCGGCGATGGGGCTGTTGGTGATCCACATCTTCGCGCCCGAAAGCGAGTAGCCTCCGGCCACTTTTTTGGCACGGGTGATCATGCTGCCGGGGTCTGAGCCATGATTGGGTTCGGTCAAGCCGAAGCAACCAATCCACTCACCTGTGGCGAGTTTGGGCAAGTACTTTTGCTTTTGTGCTTCGGTGCCAAACTCGTTGATGGGCACCATCACCAAGGACGATTGCACGCTCATCATCGAACGGTAGCCCGAGTCCACGCGCTCCACTTCGCGCGCCACCAAGCCGTAGCACACATAGTTCAATCCCGCACCGCCGTAGGCTTCGGGAATGGTGGGGCCGAGCAAGCCCAACTCGCCCATCTCACGGAAGATGGCGGCATCGGTTTTTTCATGGCGGAACGCTTCCAACACCCGGGGTGCCAAACGCTCTTGACAGTAAGCTGCGGCCGCGTCTTTGACTTGGCGCTCTTCGTCTGTCAATTGCAGATCGAGCATGAAGGGGTCATCCCAATGGAATTTACTGGAAGAACTAGACATGAAGGCTCCTGAAATTTGAAAAATGAAATGTCTTAGGACATTTGACGCAACAGTTCACGTCCAATGATAAGTTGTTGAATCTGGGTTGTGCCCTCGTAGAGTCGCAATAAGCGCACATCGCGGTAGAACCGTTCCACCGGGTATTCGTTGATGTAACCCGCACCGCCGTGCACTTGCACCCCCCGGTCGGCCACGCGCCCCACCATTTCGGTACAGAACAATTTGGCACACGAGACACGCATGGATACATCGGGGTCTGACACATGGGCGGGTTTGCCATCAAAGCGTTCGACCACGTCTTGCACCAAAGACCAGCCTGCCAACAACTCTGCTTGGCTGTCAGCCAACATGGCTTGAATCAATTGAAACTCACCAATCGCTTTGCCAAACTGTTTGCGGTCACGCGCATACGTCGTGGCCTCGTCAATGATGCGCTGCGCCATGCCGCAAGCCACCGCAGAGATGTGCAAACGACCGCGGTCGAGCACTTTCATGGCGGTCTTGAACCCTTGTCCGGGCACGCCACCAATGATGTTGGCCGCAGGCACGCGCACGTTTTCCAAAATCACGTCGCAGGTTTTGGTGCCGCGCTGGCCCATTTTTTTGTCGGTCTTGCCCAGCTTGATGCCAGGCAAATCTGCGGGCACGATGAAAGAAGACACCCCACTCGCCCCCGGTCCACCCGTGCGTGCCATCAGGGTGAAGGCCCCCGCACGCGGCGCGTTGGTGATGTAGCGCTTGGTGCCGTTGAGCACATAGTGGTCGCCGTCCAATTCAGCACGTGTCTTGAGCGACGCCGCATCCGAACCGGCATCAGGCTCGGTGAGCGCAAACGACATGATGAGTTCACCAGTCGCCACCTTGGGCAAGATAGTGGCTTTTTGCTCAGGCGTGCCATCCATCAAAATGCCTTGTGAACCAATACCCACGTTGGTGCCAAAGACCGAACGAAAGGCCAACGAGGTTTTGCCAATCTCGTACGCCACTTGCACCTCTTGGCACATCGACAAACCAATGCCACCAAACTCTTCAGGAATCGACAGACCGAACAGCCCCATGGCTTTCATGTCTTCCACGATGTCAGCGGGCACCTCGTCGTGCTCTTCCAGGTAATTTTCTGCAGGCACCAGACGCTCTTGAATGAAGCGTTGCAGCGTCGGCAACAAGATGTCAAACGATTCTTTGTCAAGCGCCATGTCGTTCAACCCAGTTGTTCGCGCAAGATTTCACGCAGCTTGAATTTCTGAATTTTTCCAGAAGGTGTGGCAGGCATGGCATCGCGGATTTCCAATTTCTCGGGGATGTACTGAACCGCCACTTTTTGCGATTTGAGGTAGTCCACCAAACCTGGCAGGTCGAGTGTTTGGTTGGGCTTGAGCACCACCACCGCACAGGCACGCTCGCCCAAGCGTTCGTCTGGATACGAGACGATCGCTGCCATGGCAATGGCCGGATGGCGGTACAGCAAAGATTCAATTTCCACCACGGGAATGTTCTCGCCACCGCGAATGATCACGTCTTTACTGCGGCCCGTGATGCGCACATAGCCTTGCGCATCCAAGCGCGCCAAGTCGCCCGTGTCAAACCAGCCATCGGCGTCTGTGCCATTCAAATGGGCGCGCTTCAAGTAGCCGCCAAAGTTGGAACACGAACGCACATACAACTTGCCCGCCTCACCGGGTGGCAAGGCCACGCCATCGTCGTTCACCACTTTCAATTCCACACCGGGCAGGGGCAAACCATCGGTGGTGAACGCGCGTTCGTCTGGGTCGTTCAACTCAATCAAGGTCACCGCACCGTTTTCGGTCATGCCCCAAGCCGACACGATCTTGGTGCCCAAGACGCTGCGCGCCTGTTCCACCAACGGACCGGGGATCGGTGCCCCCGCACACAAGAACGTACGCAAGGTGGGGACTGCTTGGCCCGACTCTTCCACGTTCTTTGCCAAGTCGGTCAAGAACGGGGTCGAGGCCATGGTGAAAGTGGCCCCTTCAGTGCGAATCAATTCGATGGCACGCAAAGGCTCCCACACATCGAGCAACACAGCGCTCGACTTGAGCATGATGGGCATCATCAAGCCGTACATGAAACCTGTTTGGTGCGCCATAGGAGACGCCATCAACACCACGTCGTCGGCATTCAAATGCAAGCGTGCGGCGTAGGGAATGATGTTGGCCATCACCGTGTTGGCGGTGTGCATCACGCCCTTGGGTTCGCCGGTAGTGCCCGAGGTGTAGATGAGCTGGGTCACATCGTCTGGGCCTGGACGGTGCTGCATCAATACCGTCTTCGCTTGGCTGTCTTTCTCCCACTCGGGGCCGCTCAGCAAAGCGTCAAAGCTGTTCGCCCCTGTGCCATTGACCACCACCACATGCTTCAAATGGGGCAGGCTGGGTTGAAGGTCGTGGACCATTTTTTCGTAGTCAAAACCACGGAAGGTCTGCGGAATGATCAGCACCTTGGCTTCGCCATGTTTGAGCATGAACGACAGCTCGCGTTCGCGGAAGATGTGCATGAGCGGGTTCATCACCGCGCCCAAACGTGAGCAAGCCAAATAGGTGATGGTGAACTGCCACCAGTTGGGCAATTGGCAGGCCACGATGTCGTTGTGTCCCACGCCCAACTTGCTCAAGCCCACGGCCACACGGTCGGCCATCTGCGACAGCTCGCGGTAGGTGAAGCGCGTGACTTGACCGCTCTCCGCTTGCACCGCGCTAAGCGCTGTTTTGTCAGGGCATGCGGCGACGCAAGCATCTAAATCATCGTTGATGGTGCGGTCATGCCACAAGCCTTGGGCCACGCTGTGGGCACGGCGAGAAGGGATCAGTACTGCGTCAAATTCCATGGTTGTCTCCTGGGTGGATGCGTGTTTTTTATTGTCGAAACCAAACTGTCAGGCGGGAACGAACTTGCGTCCTGCACGGGTGCGGGCGATGATGGTCTTCATGATTTGTGCGGTACCGTCACCAATCTGGAAACCCAACACATCACGCAAGCGTTGCTCCATCAGGCCGCGGTCGTAACCTCCGTGGCCATAGCACAGCAAGCACTGGTGAATCACATCGTAGGCCAGTTTGGGGCCCCACCACTTGGCCATTCCTGCCTCTGCCGTATGGGGCAAACCCTTGTCTTTCAGCCACAAGCCTTGCAGGCACAACAAGCGTGCGCCTTCGACTTCGGTGTCGAACTGGGCCAATGGATGTGTCACGCCTTGGAAGGCCGACAAAGGCTGGCCAAACGCTTGACGTTGGGTGATGTATTCCCACGTTTCCTCGAGTGCCACACGCGCCACGGCCAGACATTGCAAGCCAATCAGCGAGCGAGAAAAATCAAAGCCGTGCATGACTTGCACAAAGCCTTTGTTCTCTTCGCCCAAGCGGTGGTTCACGGGCACGCGCACGTTTTCGAAAAAGATAGACCCACGGCCAATGGCGCGTTGACCATGGCAATCAAATCGGTTGGTGGTCAAGCCGGGGGTGTCCATGGGCACCAACAGCGCCGTCACGCCATGCGCGCCGTCTTCTGGTTTGCCTGTGCGCCCAAACACCACGGTGATGTCCGCTTGATCGGCTGCAGAGATGGAGGTTTTTTCGCCATTGATGACATAGAAATCACCTTCGCGATCAATTCGCAAACGCAGATTGGCAGCATCCGAACCGCCACGAGGCTCAGTCAGGGCAATGGCACAAATGGCTTCACCTTGGGTGAGTTTTTTCAACCAAGGGCCGACCACCTCGGGGTTGCCGTATTTGGACAAAATTTGGCCGTTCAACGACGCCAACAAATTCAAATACGAGAAGCTCAAATCGGCGCGTGCAATTTCTTCGTGAATCACCCCCGCAGCCAAGCAACCCATGCCCAAGCCACCAAACGCCTCTGGCAACTCGGGACAAATGAAGCCGAGCCCGCCCATTTCACGCAACAGTTCACGGTCGAACTCGCGTGTTTTGTCGCGCTCTAAAAAACCAGGCTTGACGCGCTCGTCGGCAAAGCGGCGCACGGTCTCAGCCAAGGCTTGCAAGTCTTCGTCAATGTACGGATTCGGATTCATCAAAGGGCTCCTTGTGCAACGCAGGACTGGGGGTGCTTACTTGGCGTATTTGCGGAATTCAGGCTTGCGTTTGTCGCGCAATGCATTCACCCCTTCGCGTGATTCATCGGTGTCGTAGTACAGCTTGAGTGCATACATGCCCATGCCAGCAATGCCCGCTTGATGGGCCGTGTCGGCATTGAAGCTGCGCTTGGCAATGGCCAACGCCGTGGGGCTGCGTTCGCAAATTTCTTCGCCCCACTTTTGCACCTCGGCGTCCAATTGGTCGTGCGGCACACACACGTTGGCCAGACCCATCGCCACGGCTTCGGCACCGGTGTAGCGGCGGTTGAGGTACCAAATTTCGCGGGCTTTTTTCTCGCCCACCACACGTGCCAAAAACGCAGTACCGTAACCTGGATCGACCGAACCCATCTTGGGTCCCACTTGGCCAAAGACAGCCTTGTCGGAACAAATGGTCAGATCACAAATCGTGCACAACACATTGCCCCCGCCGATGGCGAAACCTTGCACACGCGCAATCACAGGCTTGGGCACATCGCGAATGGCGTTGTGCAATTCCTCCATCGGCAAGCCAATGGTGCCGCGGCCGTCGTAGTTGCCATCGTGGGCCGATTGGTCACCCCCGGTGCAAAACGCACGGTCACCGGCGCCCGCCAACACGATGCAGCCCACGCTGCGGTCATAGCCCGCTTTGTTCATGGCTTTGATGATTTCGTCACAGGTGGTGCCACGAAACGCATTCATTTTGTCTGGACGGTTGATCGTGATCCAAGCCACGCCGTTGCGGTTCTCATAGAGGATGTCTTCGAATTGCATGTGTATCTCCAAGTAGAAGGAATGTTTGAAATCAACCGTGCATGGTCAATCCACCAGACACGCTGATGACCTGACCGGTGATGAAAGAAGCGTCGTCGCTGCCAAAGAAAGCAATCGCATTGGCCAAGTCGTCGGGCTGGCCCAAACGTCCCAATGGAATCGCACTGCGGAAGGCTTCGACCAACTTGGCTGGGTCACGCGCCCCACCCACCACATCGGCCAACAGCGCGGTGTCGGTGGGGCCTGGGCAAACCACGTTGAACGTGATGTTGTGCCGCGCATGCTCACGCGCCAAGGTTTTGGACAACGACACCAAACCACCTTTGCACGCGGAGTACACAGCTTCGCCAGAAGAACCGCCACGGGCCGCATCCGAAGCCACGTTGACCACGCGACCTGCGTTGCGCTCCACCATGCCAGGCAACACCGCATGCAACATGTGCAACGCCCCAGTGAGGTTGATGGCAATCAGCTTGCTCCACTCATCGGGCACGGTTTTGACGAAGGGTTTGAACACATCCCAACCCGCGTTGTTCACCAACACATCAATCGGCCCCAACTGCGCAATGGCGGCAGCCACCGCGGCATCGACCGCAGCGCGGTCGGTGATGTCGCACTTGAACGCGGCAGCTTGACCACCCGCCGCTTGGATGTCTTGAGCCACTTGGTTGGCAGCCTCGAGGTTCATGTCAAACACGGCCACTTTGGCGCCGTCAGCGGCGAAGCGACGGCACGTCGCACTCCCGATACCTCCCGCCCCTCCGGTGACGATGACGGTTTTGTTTTTCATTTTCTGCATGCTGCTCTCCATGGTTGGCAAGGTTGTTATGCTTTGCATCAACATCATGCAACGTCTAGGCGTGCATTTATGTCAATGTGTTGACGTATATTACGTGAACGCAAATTGACTTCACAAGCCTTTTTACAACCGAATTACTATGGTTTACCCTAAACAAAACAACAACAATGCCCGCATGGAATTGGCCAACAGGTTGTTCTTTCGTCTGTACCAATGTGCCAATATGTTGCACAAAACAGGTACCCGTGCAGTCGAAAAAGAAGGCCTCACCACACAGCAATGGGCGGTGCTCGGCGCCCTGTCACGCAGCGAAGCCGAGGGCGGCATGAGCGTGGGTGATTTGGCGCGTTACCTGATGGTGAGTCGCCAAAACTTGTCCGGCCAAATTGGTCGCATGGAGCGTGACGGACACATTGAATTGCTGGCCGACACCCGCGACCGCCGCGCCAAACGCGTAACGATGACCCAACACGGACGCAAGGTGTGGGAGAAAGATGCACAACCCAAAATTCGCGCGTACTACGAAGCCGCGTTGACCGATTTCTCGACCGGCGACCTGACACACACCCTGCACTACCTGATGAAGTTGCTCGACAACATGGAGAAGATCGACCAAGCCGGCGAACCCGACGCCGACGAGGCTTGACGCCTCACAGCGTCGGTGTGTTCATCGAACGCAAGGCCCGCACACGAAATTCAGAAGGCGTGAACCCCGTGTGCTTGCGAAAGAACCGAGTGAAGTAGGCTTCATCCACAAACCCCACCAAGTTGGCAATTTGCTTGATGCCATCGGTTGAATAAACCAACTCACGCTGCGCCTCGTGCAAGATGCGCGCGTTCACCACATCTTGGCTCGAGACATTCAACACCTCGCGACACAAACGGGTCAGGTGACCCGCAGTCAACCCCATCTCGCTGGCGTAGTCTTCAATCGGCCGGCGTTCGCGAAAGTGCGCATCCACCAAGGCTCGAAACTTCTCGATCTGTTGCGCCTTACGTGAGTTGCCTGACATGCGTGCAGGCTCTAGCAAATTACTCAACCGCGCCACTTGCACCAACAAGGCCATCACCAACGACATGCCTGCCGCCACCTGCCCCACGGCATGCACACGCCATTCCCGTTCGATGCCTAAAAACAAAGGCATCAAAGCTTCGGCATGGCGGCTGGACTCTTCCAGTTGCAACACCGCAGGCTTGCGCAGCACCGACACCAACTCGGGCATCACCAACGCAGCCATCGACTCCAATTGCTTTTGTGCCGCCGTCACCACTGGGCCATCGATGTTGGGACTGAACTGAAACCCATGCACGTTTTGAGCAGGTACCAATACCAAGGCAGGGCTGTGCACCTGGTACCGCGCATCGTTCACCAAGACCTCGCCCTCACCTTGTGTGAGGTACAAAATTTGAATGAATGCATCGTGCGTGTGCGGCCGGATATCGAAGTTATACGGCGAGGAGCGCACGGGTATCCATTCAAACTGAAACGAATTGGTCCATCCGCTTTGTTGCTGATCGCCATACAAATCGTAGCGTGGGATGGCACTTTTCATCAGGGTTACTCCTAGGTGGCGATGCACGAATTGTCCTAGCAACTGCAGGATTCGTCAAATTTTCAAACCTACACGGCCCGCACACTAAACGCACTTTGAAAGGTGCTGGCGATGGCAGAAACAAATCATTGGCTTGGGTTGCAAGGACGTGTGTGCGTGGTGACAGGCGCAGCCAGCGGCATTGGCGCAGGCATTGCGCAAGCCTTGGCTGACGCAGGTGCCAAAGTGGCACTTCTGGACCGCAACGTCGAAGGCTCGCAAGCCATTGCCGCACAACTGAAGGCACAAGGCGCGACCGCCCTCTCCATTCCTTGCGACACCACCCAAGAAGCACAAGTCCAAGCCGCAGCCGACCGCGTTGGCCGCGAATTAGGCACGTGCTACGCCTTCATCAACAACGCGGGCTTGTTGCGCTCTGGCAGCTTGGATGACGTGGACTTGGACGACTGGAACCATGTACTCAACGTCAACCTCACCGGCTACCTGCTGTGCGCACGCACCTTTGCCAAACCCATGCGCGAAGCCGGCGTTGGCGCATTGGTGCACATTGCGTCCATCGCCAGCTTGTTCCCCCAAACACGCAGCGGCGCCTACAGCGCCAGCAAAGCAGGGGTGCTGCTGATGTCACGCCAAATGGCCGTGGAATGGGGTGTGCACGGCATTCGCAGCAACGCCATTTGCCCCGGCATGATTCGCACCCCGCTGTCGGCCAAGTTTTATGAAGAGCCCGGCTTTGAAGCCAAACGCGCTGCCGTCACAGCCAGCCGCCGCGTCGGCGAGCCCCAAGACATTGCCGATGTGGCCGCGTTCTTGGCCAGCCCACGTGCCGCTTATGTGAATGGCGCAGAGCTGGTGGTGGACGGCGGCATGTCATCGATGTTGATGGACATGGTGCCTCGCCCGGGCTTTAACAACACCGTGAACAACTGATGTCTGGAGAAAACGATGTCTCAAAATTTTGAATGTGATGTGGTGATCGTCGGCTCAGGTGCCGCCGGGTTGTCGGCGGCCATCACCGCCAAAAAACGCGGCCTCGATGTGGTGGTCTTGGAAAAGGAACCCGTCTTTGGCGGAACCACCGCTTTGTCAGGCGGTGTGTTGTGGATTCCGCTGAATCAGCACGGTCGCAAACAAAACCCCGCTGACACACGAGAGGCCGTGCGCACCTACATGATGCAAGAAACCGGCAGCTACTTTGATGCCGCAGCAGTGGAGGCCTTCATCGAGAACGGTCCCAAGATGGTGGAATTTTTCGAGCGCGAAACCGAGATGAAATTCGTCCCCACGCTCTACCCCGACTACCACCCCACCGTGGCCGGGGGAGTGGACATTGGTCGCTCCATCTTGGCCGCACCGTTTGACATTCGAGGCCTGGGCAAAGACATGCCCAGACTGAAGCCACCTCTGAAAACCATCACCTTCATTGGCATGATGTTCAATTCCTCCAACGCGGATTTGAAACATTTCTTTCAAGCCACCAAGTCACTCACGTCTTTCATTTACGTGGCCAAGCGCTTGGTGACCCATTTGAAAGAACTGGCGCTGTACCAACGCGGCATCCACGTGACCAGCGGCAACGCCCTGGCTGCACGCTTGGCCAAATCGGCCCTTGACTTGGGCATTCCGATTTTGACCAGCAGCCCGGTCAAAGAAATTTTGATGAAGAACGACCAAGCCACGGGCGTGCGTGCCGGCAGCGAAGGCGGCGACCGCTGCATCACCGCACGCCACGGTGTGGTGCTGGCATGCGGCGGCTTTCCGCACGACGTGAAACGCATTGCCAAGGCCTACCCTCACCTGCAGCGCGGGGGAGAGCATTTATCCCCCACCCCCACCAGCAACACCGGCGATGGGTTGAACATGGCCGAGGCAGTGGGCGGCAAAGTAGACATCCGCTTCAAAGACGCCGCCGCGTGGATGCCCGTCTCCTACGTGCCCTATGCCAACGGTGAGTTCGGCGTGTTCCCCCACCTGCTGGATCGCTACAAACCCGGCATCATCGGCGTGCTGAAAAACGGCCAACGCTTCACCAACGAAAGTAACTCGTACCACGACGTGGGCGCCGATTTGATTCAGGCCTGCGCCGGACAAAAGGACACCGCCATGTGGCTGGTGTGCGACAAGACCACCCTTGCCAAATACGGCATCGGCTTTGTCAAACCCGCGCCCATGCCTATTGGCCGTTTCTTGCGCAACGGCTACCTGATTCAAGGCAACACCTTGGCCGAACTGGCCCACAACGCGGGCATCGACCCCGCCGGTTTAGAGCACACCGTGCGCGACTACAACGTGGGTGCCGTCAAAGGCGAAGACCCTGCATTTGGCCGTGGCACCACCACCTTCAACCGTTATTTGGCAGACCCCGAAAACAAACCCAACCCCTGCGTCGCCCCCGTACAAACCGGCCCGTTCTATGCCGTGAAAGTGGTCATGGGGGACTTGGGCACGTTCGATGGCATTCAAAC
This sequence comes from Comamonadaceae bacterium, assembly GCA_041311135.1. Classification (GTDB taxonomy): domain Bacteria; phylum Pseudomonadota; class Gammaproteobacteria; order Burkholderiales; family Burkholderiaceae_C; genus Limnohabitans. Next base: position 11,123 of record JBFYKC010000136.1, read on the forward strand.
CAGCGTGGTCGGTGAAGTGCTGCGCGACAACGGCAGCCCCATCCCGGGCCTGTATGCCGTGGGCAACGACCGCGCCAGCATCATGGGCGGCAATTACCCGGCAGCAGGCATCACACACGGCCCCAACATGACGTTTGGCTACGTCACCGCCAACCACATTGCAGACCAAGCCGGAGCACACGCATGAACCACTTGAACAAGCCCTTGGTCGACCACCGCATCTACACCATTGCCTTGCGCAAGATGCCGGAATTTTTAGAAGTCTTCAACCGCTTGGCCATGCCCGTCTTGATGGAGACCTTGGGACACCCCGTGGGTTTCTACACCAGCCTGGTCGGGCCTCAAAACCAGTTTGTTCATCTGTGGGCTTACGACGATTTGGCGGATTACGAACGACGCTGCAAAGCACGTGACACCCACCCCGACTTTCCAGCTTACTTGGCGGCATCG
>JBFYKC010000147.1:0-3442 GCA_041311135.1 Comamonadaceae bacterium
CCGTTCACAGGCGGCGCACGCATGATTCAAACAGGCGAAGTGAGCCTGACGGATACGCGCGATTTGGTGCTGGCTTTGTTGTTGATTATGGTTCCTGCAGGTTTGTGGCTTGCGGTGCAAACCGGCGGTGGTTTGGTGGCGTTGGGTTTGGCAGGCCTGATGTTGGGCTGGGCTTATTCAGCACCGCCGTTGGCGTTGATGATGCGTGGCCTTGGTGAGTTCACTGTTGGGTTGGCATGGCTGCTGGTTGTGGTGGGGGCAGACTATGTGCAGCGTGGTGCGTTTTTCTTCATGCCTTGGGCGGTGGGACTGAGCTATGGCTTGTTGATCAGCAATATTTTGGTGATCAATGGTTTTCCGGATGCGCAGGCCGATGCCCAGGTTGGCAAACGAACATGGGTGGTGCGCATGGGGCCGCAGTGGGCCGCTGTGATGTATGGGTTTCTGGCATTGTTGGCGCATGCTTGGGTGGCGTTGGGGGTTTGGTGGTTTATCCACCCAGAGCCGGCGCTGTGGGGTTTGTTATCGCTGCCAGTGTCGTTGTTGGCGTGTGTGTGGTTGTTCAAAAAGGTTGCTCAGCCTGAACGTTTGACCGTGCCGATTGTGTTGACCATCTTGGCCGCTGTGCTGCATGGGTTGGCTATGGCAACTGGCTTGTTATTTTTAGGATTGGATTGAAGCGATGAACCGTCATCTTGTATTGCTGTCGATTGCGCAGGGCTTGTTCCTGACCAATAACGTGACCTTCATTGCCATCAACGGTTTGGTGGGGTTGAGCTTGGCCCCTGTTGCATGGATGGCGACCTTGCCTGTGATGGGCTATGTGGTGGGTGGTGCACTCAGCACCGGGTTGGTGGCCAAGTCGCAGCAACGCTGGGGTCGTCAAGGCTCATTTCAGTTGGGTTTGCTCGTGGCCTTGATTTCTGCGGCGATGGGCGCGTGGGCCGTGTTGTCACAGTCGTTCCTGTTGTTGGTGACGGCCACGGTGGTGGCGGGGTACTACAGCGCGAACGGGCAGTTGTATCGTTTTGCCGCTGCCGAGTTGTGTACGCCAGATTACCGAGAGAAAGCGGTGTCGTTGGTGATGGCGGGTGGTCTGATTGGCGCCATCATTGGCCCCAACTTGGCCATCCAAACCAAGGGCTTGTTCGATGTGCCGTTTGCCGGTGCGTATGTGGCGCTGATGGGCGTGGCGTTGTTGTCGATGGGGGTGATGCGCTTCATCACGTTTCCGCCTGCGCCCGTGCAGAAGGTGGATGACGCGGGCGGACGTCCACTGGGCGAGATCATGCGTCAGCCCGTTTTTGTGGTGGCGGCCCTTGCAGCCGCGTTGGGGTATGGCGTGATGAACTTGCTCATGGCCGCCACGCCATTGGCTATGCAGGTTTGCGGCTTTCCGTTTGAGGACACCGGATGGGTGTTGCAGTGGCATGTGATTGGCATGTTTGCCCCAGGCTTTGTGACGGGACACTTGATCAAGCGCTTTGGCGTGCTGACCATCATGGGTGTGGGCGTGCTGCTGAACATCGCGTGCATTGCGGTGGCGCTGTCAGGAGTGGATTTGCACCAGTTCTTGGTCGCGCTGTTTTTGCTGGGGGTGGGGTGGAACTTTTTGTTCACGGGCAGCACCACCTTGTCGATGCAGGCCTATGCGCCTCAAGAAAAAAACCGTGCCCAAGCGGCCATCAACTTTTGCGTGTTTGCCACCATGGCATTCACCTCGTTTGCGTCGGGCGCATTGGTCACCTCGCAGGGTTGGGCCTGGTTGAACTGGGGTTCACTGGTGCCGGTGCTAATCACCGGTGCTGGCTTGTTGTGGTTGAGCTCCCATCAAAAAGCCCCAGCCCCGTGAGGGGATGAGGCTTTCTGGAAAGAAGCAGCGCGCTTGAAAAATTAAGGCGCGTGCTCTTCTTCGGCAGGTTTCATGGGGCAGGTGTTGATGCCCAATAGGGTATACGCGCCGCAAAAGCTGAACACGCCTGTGGCCAACACCACCACGCCCAAATAACCCCACACACCGACGACGCCCGTGGCAGCCAGTGCGATGAGTACCAAGCCTGCGACGATGCGCAATACGCGGTCAATGCCGCCCACATTTGCTGTCATACGATTCTCCTAAGTGAAAACAACATTAGACACCGTCTTGGCAAAGTTTGCTTGAGGTAAATCAAGCGACAGCAGGGTCGGATTTAACTTTGGCATACTGAGACATCTTTATCACTTCCGTCATAAATTTGGCGAAATGAAACCATGTCTCAGACTGCTGCTCTCTCTCAAAAAAACTTATCCGGCGATATTTGGGGCGGCTTTGCTGCCATGCTGGTGGCACTGCCTTCCGCTATTGCATTTGGCGTGACCATCTTCTCGCCCTTGGGGGCTGACTTTGGCGCCAAGGGGGCATTGGCCGGTATGTTGGGTGTCACCGCGCTCGGCCTCATTGCTGCCACCTTTGGTGGTACGCAGCGTTTGATTTCGGCACCTTGTGCCCCTGCAGCGGCGGTGTTGTCGGCGTTGACCATTCAAATGACACAGCAAGGTGCAGGCGTAGGTGCCGTGGTGTTGACGCTGTTCTTGGTGGCGTTTATCAGCAGCTTGGTGCAAATTTCGTTTGGCTTGCTCCGCATTGGTGAGCTCATCAAGTACATGCCATTTCCCGTGGTGAGTGGGTACTTGAGTGGGGTGGGCTTGATCATTGTGATGAGCCAGTTGCCCAAATGGATGGCCTTGCCCAAAGGCATGAATTGGTGGCAAGGCTTGCAGGCGATGGAGCTGTGGCAAGCGCCGAGCTTGATCGTAGGGGCTGCCACTGCCGCCTTTATGGTGTATGCACCCCACATCTCTAAACGGGTGCCTGCAGTGATTGTGGGATTACTAGGCGGCATGGCTGCCTATTGGGTGTTGGCATTGACGACCTTTCCAGAGCTACGCAATTTGCACGACAACCCGTTCATCATTGGCCCGTTGGCCGTGGGCGGCGAAGGGTTCTTCGAGTCCTTGCTGGACCCTTGGAAAAGCTTGAGTGAATCGGGCATGCCACCATGGACACACATCGCGTTTCCTGCGGTGACCTTGGCGGTGCTCTTGTCGATCGACACCCTCAAAACCTGCGTGGTGTTGGACGCGATGACGGGCTCACGCCACGACTCGAACAAAGAGCTGATTGGCCAAGGCTTGGGCAATTTGGCATCGTCTTTGATTGGGGGTGCACCGGGGGCCGGCACCATGGGCGCAACTTTGGTGAACAAGGCCAGCGGCGGCACCACCTATTTGTCAGGCGTGTTTCAAGGCATTTGGTCCTTGTTAGCGATTTTGTTGTTGACCTCGCTGATCGCGTGGGTGCCTGTGTCGGCCTTGGCCGCACTGCTGATCGTGATTGGGGTCAAGATGATCGACTGGCATTCGCTGCAACTGCTTCGTGCCAAGGACACCATGCTCGACTTTG
>JBFYKC010000150.1:0-11872 GCA_041311135.1 Comamonadaceae bacterium
GCCCACACCCTCTACCCACAGACTGCGACGTACAAAAGTTTAGTTTGAGATATTGGTGCACAAACATTGCAACAACAAACGAGAGTACTTTTCGCCTGCTGCAGTACCAGCCAGCGCCCCCGCCAGAAATATTCCAACCGACAACTGTTGCGCAGCGTGGGTGCGGCGGCTGACGATTTCTGGTACCCCAGCATGAGGAAGCCGCCGTGCCCAAGCTGCGCAACCCTCTCCGGCGCGAAACAAAAAATCAGTGCGCCAAGATTTTGTTCAAGAACTCTTTGGTACGGGGCTGGCGGTTTTCGGGGTGGTTGAAGAACTCGTCTTTCGAGCAGTCTTCCAAAATCTTGCCGCCCACGTCCATGAAGATCACGCGGCTGCCCACTTTGCGGGCGAAGCCCATTTCGTGGGTCACGCACATCATGGTCATGCCTTCGTTGGCCAAGTCGACCATCACGTCCAACACCTCGCCCACCATTTCGGGGTCAAGGGCGGAGGTGGGCTCGTCGAACAACATCACGATCGGATCCATGCTCAAGGCACGGGCGATAGCCACGCGTTGCTGCTGACCACCTGAGAGTTGGCCTGGGAACTTGTCTTTGTGCGCCATCAAGCCCACGCGCTCCAGGTATTTCAAACCATGTGCACGCGCTTCTTCGGTGCTGCGACCCAACACTTTTTCTTGCGCGATGGTGAGGTTTTCGGTGACCGACAAATGAGGAAACAACTCGAAGTGCTGAAACACCATGCCCACGCGGCTGCGCAACTGGGGCAAGTTGGTGTCTTTGCCATGCACAGCAATGCCATCGACAAAAATTTCGCCTTGCTGGAAAGGCTCGAGCGCGTTGATGGTCTTGATGAGTGTGGATTTGCCAGAGCCTGAGGGGCCGCAGACCACCACCACTTCACCCTTGTTGATATTGGTGGAGCAGTTGTTCAGCACCTGTACGGGGCCGTACCACTTGGACACATTTTTTAATTCAATCACAGCAAACTCCAGTGAACTTCAACGCGCATGCTCGGCATGACGGTTAGCGAATGATGGCAATGCGCGCTTGCAAGCGACGCACAAGGGCCGAGAGGCCAAAACAAATAGCGAAGTAGACCAACGCTGCCAAGATGTAGACCTCTTCCACACGGCCATAAATCTTGCCGGCGGTGACAAAGCCTTTGAGCAAGTCATACGCGCCAATGGCGTAGACCAGCGAGGTGTCTTGGAACAAGATGATGGTTTGCGTCAGCAGCACCGGCAGCATGTTGCGAAAGGCTTGCGGCAACACAATAAGGCGCATGTATTGGCTGTACGTCATGCCCAAGGCCTGCCCCGCAAACACTTGCCCCCGGGGAATAGACTGAATGCCCGCACGCATGATCTCGCTGAAATACGCCGCTTCAAAGGCAATGAAGGTGATGGTGGCTGACAGCTCGGCACCAATGGAGCGACCGATCAAAAACGGAATCAGCAAGAAGAACCACAAGATCACCATCACCAAGGGGATGGAACGCATGCCGTTCACATAAATGACAGCCGGCAGTTCCAGCACTTTCTTGCCCGATAAACGCATGAGGGCGAGGAGGGTGCCAAACACAATGCCGCCGATGGTGGCAATCAAGGTCAGCTCGACGCTGAAGGCCAAGCCCTTCAACACGAACTTGCTGAAGATGTCCCAATTGAGGAAAGAAAAATCGAGTGCACCCATGGTCAGTGCCCTCCGCCTGTCCCGCCAGCCACCACCAGGCCGGGGATTTGCATGCGGCGCTCGACCAGCGCCATCACACGGTTCACCGCAAAGGCGGATGCAGCGTACAGCGCGGTTACCGCTAGGTAGACCTCGACACCGCGCGAGGTTTCTTCTTGCACCTGCATGGCAAACATGGTGAGCTCAGCAATCGACACCGCAAACGCCACAGAGGAGTTTTTCAGCAAGTTCATCGACTCACTGGTGAGTGGCGGCCAAATGATGCGAAACGCCATGGGCAGCAACACATAGCGGTATGTCTGCCACGTGGTAAAGCCCATGGCCATGGCCGCATAACGCTGGCCACGCGGCAGGGCTTGGATGCCGGCCCTCACCTGCTCGGCAATACGCGCCGAGGTAAAGAAGCCCAAACCAAACACCACCAACACAAAACCTGGCACTTGCTGCATGGCCGGAAAGACCTTGGGCAACACAAAGTACCAGATAAAAATTTGGACCAACACAGGGATGTTGCGAAACAACTCCACCCACGCGTTGGCGAATTTAGACAAGCCCACATTCACGGCGTTGTCTGGCGGCAAGGTGCGCAAGATACCCATCAGGCTACCTGCCACCATGGCCACCACCCAAGCGCTGCCTGCGACGGACAGCGTCCAGCCCCAGGCATCAAACATCCACTCGAGGTAGGTTCGTCCCCCACCATCGTCTTGAAGAAAAACCTGCCAATCGAGTGTCATGTTGTGCGCGTTTCTCTCTTACTTTTTGGCGTAGGCTTCGACAGGCTTGTCGTTCAAGTTCTTCCACGCATCCTTGTTGGCATCGCTGGCAGGCATGCCCAGCTTGATGTTCTTAGGTGGAATGGCTTGCACAAACCACTTGTCGTACAACTTGGCGAGTTCGCCTGATTTGGCCAAACCGGCAATGGTGTCGTCTGCCAATTTCTTGAAGGCGGGGTCGTCCTTGCGGAACATGATGGCGATGGGCTCGACGTTCAACACCTCACCCACAATTTTGAAATCCGCAGGGGCTTTGGAGTTGGCGATGTTGCCAGCCAAGATTTGGCCGTCCATCACAAACGCATCGGCGCGGCCCGATTCGAGCAACAAGAAGCTGTCGGCATGGTCTTTGCCAAACACTTCTTTGAAGTCCACGCCTGTGGCACGTTCGTTCTTGCGCAGCAGTTGCACTGAGGTTGTACCGGTGGTGGTCGCCACGTTTTTGCCGTTCAACTGGGCGATGGATGTGATGCCTGAGTTGGCGCGCACCGCAATGCGGACTTCTTCCACATAGGTGGTGAACGCGAACGCCACTTGTTTTTGACGTGCTTCGTTGTTGGTGGTGGAGCCACACTCGATGTCCACGGTGCCGTTCTCCGTCAAGGGGATGCGGTTTTGTGAAGTGACGGAGATGTACTTGGTTTCCAACTTCTTGCCCACAGCCTTTTCGAGGTTAGCGATGATGCGTTGGCAAATCTCAACGTGGTAGCCCACGTACTTGCCGTCACCCAAGGTGTAAGACAACGCGCCAGACGAGTCGCGCACACCCATGGTGATACTGCCAGCGGCTTTGACTTTGGCGATGGTGTCATTGGCTTGTGCAAATGCGCTGCCTGCCAACAAAGCGGCGACAGCCAAGGTAACGAACTGCTTTTTCATAGAGGCTCCAGTTGAGGTTGATGAATGCGAATTTTGCATTCTAGAGAGAGTTTCGCTCGGAAAAACCCTGATCAACGCCAACTTCATATTTCGTGCTTTTCGTCAAAAACGAGATGCCCTATCGATCCAGCGATAATTTTTGTGTGAATACGCCCCCCGACTTCTCTCAACTTGTCTCTAAACGCCGCTCCGTCCGTGGTTTTTTACCGACGCCCGTCCCTGAAAAGATGCTCCATGAGTTGCTGATCACAGCCCGGCAAGCCCCCAGCGGGGCCAATTTGCAACCGGGATCTTTCATTTGGGTGCGCGGCACTGTGCGCGAGACTTTGTGTGCAGATTTAGTCAGCGCATGGCGTCGTGGAGAACAAGAAGCCGAAGACTACGATTACTTCCCACAACCGATGCCGCACACCTTGCGTCGTCGCCAAGTACAGGCCGCCCAAGCCTTGTATGGCGCGCTGAACGTGGCACGCGACGACCGTGCCGGACGCGATGCCCAGTTCGAACGCAACTTTCAGTTCTTCGATGCTCCAGTGGCTTTGATTGCCGTCATGGAGCACGGCTTTGGCTCGGGGGGGTACATGGACTTTGGCATGACACTCTATGGCTTGATGCTGGCCGCTCAGGACAAAGGGTTGTCCACTTGCGCTGTTGGAGCCCTGGCGTCTTACCCCTCTCTCATTCGCCAGCACTTGGGTTTACCTGCGTCATCACACATCGTGTGCGGCTTGGCGCTGGGTTATGCCGACCCCTCGGCGCCTGTGAACCAAACACGCACCACGCGTTGCTCGTTGAACGAGTACTTCAAGACTGCAGGCTAGGCCCTCAGCGCGGCCTCAAAGCTTCTCCAACACAGCGGACGCCCCCAAGCCACCAGCGCCAGCAACCGCTACCAACCCCTGCGCACCCACAGGTGCATCGAGCGCCAAATTGGCCAACAGACGCACCAAAGCGATGGCAGCAGAAGCGCCAATCGGGTGACCTCGCGCCAAACCGCCACCGCGGGCATTGAGCCGTTCTGAAGCAACACCTAAATTTTCTAGGAACTTCGTAAAGCTCAGACCTTGCACGGCAAACGCATCGTGCAATTCCACCGCATACAGCTTGGTTGAAGTAGAACTCCCTGCCCGCAACAAGGCTTCACGTGCCGCCGTTTCGGCCACCAACAAGGGGGTATCTGGCGCACCTCCCAACGAAGCGCAGCTTACCCACGCCGCCCGGGGGGGCACCCCCAAACGTGCCGCAGCGGCAGCACTCAGCAACAGCACCAAGGCCGCGCCATCCGCTTGTGCAGAAATCGTTAGCACACTCAACGCGAAATTTTCTGAATGCAAAGCATCGTCCGGTCGATCCGCGCCTGCCACGGCAGGCATACGTGCCGCACGACGGGGATCGACCACTCTGGGATAGGCATCGTGCGAGACACCCGCAACAGAAATAATTTCTTGCTCAAGCGTGGCTTGATGAACCAACGCGCGCGCATGGCTATCGATGGCATAGGCTTCTTGGAGGGTGCGCGTATAGCCCTGCTCAAACGCAAATCGGGCGGCGGACAACAGGAGGTCTGGATCTTGCTCAGCCGTCGGCGCAAAGGCAGGGCGTTCGTAGGGTATGGGTGTCTCACCGGCATGCAAAGGCTGATGCATGCGAATGGGCGAACGGCTCCAGGCCTCCACACCTCCTGCAATCACCACTTGGGCTTGGCCTCCGGCAATCATGGCAGCCCCTATGGCCACGGCATCCAGTCCCGCGCAGCACTGGGTATCGACAGTCATCGCGGCACAGCGCTCCGGTAAACCTGCATGTAAGGCCAGCATGCGTGCGGGGTTGCCCCCCGCACCCAGTGCATTTCCCAACACCACAGCGTCCACCGCCGAAGCAGACACGCCCGCGCGTTGCAACAAGGCTTGCAACACAGGAGCCGCGATGTCATGCGCCTCCAAGGCCTTGAAAGCACCGCCACGCGGCACCACGGCGCTGCGCGCCCAGGCCGCAATCAGCGCAGTTTGTGTAGACATGGGATTCCTTTTTCGTCGCGCAGGTGTTGCTGTACCCACTGCGCCAACGCCTGATGGTCTGTCTTGCCACTGGCGGTGAAAGGCCACTCGGTGCACACCCAAATTCGCTTGGGCACTTTATAGCTTTCTAAATGCGCACGACACCTCGCCAAGACATCATGCGCAGTCAAAGACGGTGTCGGCAAGTCTGATGCCATCTCTTGCATCTGCAAGATCGCCACCACCTGCTGTCCACGCAGCGGATCGGGAACGCCCAGCACCGAGGCCTGCGCCACTTGGGGCATGGCCAGCAACACGGTTTCGACCTCTTCGGGAAACAAATTTTTGCCCTGCGTCACCACCATGCGACTTTCACGCCCCACCAGACACAAATACCCCCGTTCATCGATATAGCCCATGTCACGCACCGAAAGCCAGTCGTCTTCATGCACCGCAGCCGTGTGATCGAGCGATGTGCCCACGTAATCCATGAACACCATGGGACTGCGAACGAAAATTTGTCCAATACCTTGCGGTGGTTGTGGATGCCGTATCTCAATCTCCACACTGGCAAACGGCACACCCACTGCATTGGGCGGAGCATCGGTTTGTGCATCCATCCACGCTATGAAGCTAGTCTCAGATGCGCCATAAAACTCAACGATACGCGCCTTTGGAAACAAGGCTTGCAAAGCAGCCGTGCGGTCACGCATCCAACGTGCTCCGCTGATCAATATCAACCGAACGCCCTCAATCGGCGCGAGAGAACGCCGGGCAGCCAACTCCAGCATCAGGAGCAATTGACTGGGCACGGCCACCAAGCAAGGCGTTCGACCGGAGCGCAAGGTGTCAATCATGCGAGTGACCGAAAACCGGTCTTGCACCACGACACCCGCACCACTCCAAATCCCCAGAATCATGCCGAATAAGAACAAGGAGTGTGAGAAACGACCGGGCGCCAACACCATGCTGGCGGCATCCGCCCCAAATGTGTCAAGGCAGACCTGCAAACTCTCGGCCCACGATTGATGGTGTCTACGGAAGCCCTTGGGCAACCCCGTACTGCCCGAGGTAAAACCAATATAAAAAGGGCTGGTGGGGATAGGCTCTGGCACCGCGATGGGATCGAAAGGAAACGCGGCTTGCACGCGCTGACGAACGGCGGGGGGCCAATCAGGGTCGCTCACCGCGGCGCATCTGCCACTGCTGATGATCGCCAAGAACGACACCATTTGCCCCACGATGCCGAGGCTGTCGTCAACAAACACGGTGGCAGGAGCGCTTCGTTGTGACAGCTCAGCCGCTTGCTGCTGCACAGCGTCGTACAACTGCGCAAAGGTCAGCGACTGTTGGCCATCGTCCAAGGCCACGCCCTGCGCGCGGGTCCGCGCCCAGCGTGCAAGCGGCGCATGGACTAATGCGTCAGCCGCCAAAACGCCAATCGGGCAAGCCGCGCGCCACGGTATGAACCACGGTGGCACACAAAGCGCACTTGATCAAATCACCAGGCACAAACACCAAGGTGCCCGTCACCGCCTGCTCCCAAGAGAGATTAGCAAGGTGGACCAAACCAACCACACCAAACACATGCACCACCAACAAGCCACCGATCGCAGAGGCAACGAACGCACTGATGGCCGCGCTGCGCGGTGTCACTTTGGGCAACAAGGCCATTGCCCAACCCGTCACAAAAGCCCCCACAGGCCAACCAATCAAATAGCCACTGGCAGGGGAAAAGAACACGCCCAAGCCGCCACGCCCCCCCGATAACAAAGGCAAGCCAACAGCCACCGCTGCCAAGAACAAGGTCAGTGTTTGCAACGCACGCTTGGGGCCTAACATGCACCCCGCCAGCATGACACCCAGCGTTTGTAAGGTGATCGGAACGCCCAAAGGTAAATCAATTTTGGGAATCAAGCCAAACACAGCGATCAGCGCAGCAAATAATGAAACCAGGGCAAGGTCGAATTTAGAAGTATTCATAGAGAAGGCATGAAGCTGCAGCACTAACTGCGAAAACGCATCTGAAGCGTGTCAGCCACTCGGCGCGCAGCGATCAACATTTGAATCGTCAGAGGAGCCAGTATTTTAAAACCGCCTACTTTGCCGGTTCGCAGTCGATAGGCGTCATCAAGACGGCGCCAAACCACAAAAAAATGCTCGGTGAACCGCAACATCAACGCCAATTGCAACGCCAATACTTCGGAGTTGAACCCTACGCGACGCAGAGGTGACAACACTTGTTCAAACACATGCAACAAGTCGCTGTGACGCGTGGTCAGCGTCAATGCCACCCCCATCAACGTGGTACTGACCAAGCGCATCACGGTGATGGCAGCTAATGTCGCATGCTGCATCCACAAATGAAACCCAGCCACCAGCAAGCTCGCCACCAACACGCCCATCAGCAAAGGTTTAGCACGTTTGACTGCCCCACCCAAAGAGGCACACACACACACACACACACCCGTGGCCCACGCCAATATTGGCCAGTCTTGGGTCAAGAAAAGCCCCGTACCCAACACCGCCAACGCCAACAGCTTGATAGAGGCAGGTATGGCGTGCAGCCAAGTAGGTTGTTCGCTGTAGAGGCTTCCCATGGCGTGCTTAGGTTGTTCGCTCGGTCACATCGGCCTCGTACGCAGCACACACCTCGGCACCCAGACCATCCGCTCGGACTTGGCCACGATCCAGCCAAATCACGCGGCCAAAGTGACGCACATGATTCAACACATGCGTCGACACGATGACTTGTTCTTTCGCTTGGTCAATGTCATGGTGCAGCAAGGCTTGGCTGGGTAGATCAAGACTTGAAAACGGTTCGTCCAGCAGCAAGGTGCGGTGGTTGGCCAACTGCAATGCCAACCAGCACACCCGCTGACGCTGCCCTTGACTCAGGCTGCCAATCGCGCGCGGCGCCCAATCGGCCAGTCCTCTGGCATCTAGCCAGGCACTCACCCTGTCTCGCGCTTCTTGGCGAGATAACTTGAGTGCATGCAAGCTCAGAGCCAACTCTTCTCCCACGGTGGGAAAAATGATTTGCTCATCCGAGTTTTGAAACATCATGCCCACAGCGTTCGCCCCGACTGGCACACGAACGCGGCCTGTCTGCGGTTGATCTAAGCCACAAATCAGCCGAAACAAACTGCTCTTGCCTGCCCCGTTGTCGCCAATCAGTCCAATACGTGACTCGGTCAGTTGCAAACTTAGATGCGAGAAAACAGTCGTCGCACCACGCACCAAGGTCACGTCGTCCAACGTAACGCTGGTGTCGTCGGGAGGGCAAAGAGAGGAAACGTCTAGCGGCATAACGAGGTCAAGCGATAACCGTGAATTATGGCGCTTCGCTACGAAGGCTGAGTATCAACAATCTACCCCATCACCCTTGCAAGGGTGACAGGTTTGGGGCGTGAGCGTTCTGTTAACGAATGTATTTCAACCCTGATCCTTCTTTGTGCTTAGCAGCTTCAAGACACGAGGCACCACCAAGCATGCAATGGCGACAGCCAACAAAGTCGCAGACATAGGACGATCAATAAACACTTGCCAACGACCTTCACCGATTGACAGTGCGTTGCGCATTTGTGCCTCGGCCAAAGGCCCCAAAATCATGCCAACGATCACAGGGGCCACTGGAAAGTCATAGCGGCGCATCATCACACCCAATAAGCCAATGGCATACATCAGCAACAAATCAAAACTGCTTTGACGCATGCCATAAACACCGACCGTCGCAAAAATCAGAATTCCTGCATACAACTGCGGCTTCGGTATTTTGAGTAACTTCACCCATAAGCCCACCAGCGGCAAATTCAACACCAACAACATGATGTTGCCAATGTAGAGCGAGGCAATCAGCGCCCAAACCAAATCAGACGATGTTTGAAACAACTGCGGACCAGCTTGAATACCGTAATTTTGCAGTGCAGACAACAAAATAGCCGCAGTGACGGAGGTGGGGATTCCCAAGGTTAGCAAAGGCACCAAGGTGGCCGTAACAGCTGAGTTATTTGCAGCCTCTGGCCCTGCCACCCCCTCAATGGCACCCACCGTACCAAACTCCTCTTTATGTTTCGAGAGTTTTTTCTCGGTCGCATAACTCAGAAACGTCGGAATCTCTGAACCACCAGCGGGAACCGTGCCAAATGGGAATCCCATCAAGGTACCGCGCAACCATGCCGGCCAAGAGCGCTTCCACTCTTCACGTGTCATGTGGACACTGTTGAGGTGATTGACCTCTACCTTGTTACGTCCCTCATACATCGCGTTGTACAGGACCTCTCCGACCGCAAACAATCCCACGGCAATCAGCACAACCTCAATGCCATCCATCAGCTCAGGAATCCCTGCGGTGTAGCGCAACTGGCCAGAAATCTGATCCATGCCAATCAACCCTGCTGCCAAGCCCATTAGCAATGCGGTGATACCACGCAGCGTACTTTGTCCAAGTACCGCACTCACGGTGATAAACGCCAACAGCATCATGCAGAAATATTCTGGAGGGCCTAACCTGACGGCGAACTCAGCCACCATGGGGGCAAAGAGCGTCACCAACACGGTGGCAATCGTGCCTGCGACAAAGGAGCCAATCGCTGCCGTGGCCAAGGCGGCCCCCGCGCGACCACTTTTGGCCATTTTGAAACCCTCTAAAGCTGTCACCATCGTGCCTGTTTCGCCAGGGGTGTTGAGCAAAATGGACGTGGTCGAACCACCATACATGGCGCCGTAATAAATGCCAGCAAAGAAAATCATCGATGCCGTCGGCTCTACTTGCGCGGTAATCGGAAGCAGCATCGCCACCGTCACCGCAGGACCTAGCCCTGGCAATACGCCAATCGCAGTCCCTAATGCACAGCCAACAAAGGCCCATATCAAATTAATTGGCGTGGCAGCTGTGGCAAAGCCACCCATCAGTTGGGCCCAAGTATCCATCATGGCGTTTTACAAAGAGTTAAAGCCAACCCGTTTGGGTCAAGCTAGGAAGATTGATTGATAAAAGTTTGCTAAAAAGCCAGTACACAGGTGCTGAGATGAGCAACCCCGTCACGATGTCGATCAAGGTTTGACGGTACCCACCGGCTAATTTGCCTTCGGACAATCTCAAACCACGCACGGCCAGCACAAAACACAGGGCGCAGCTCAGCGTGAAACCCAGCGTGGTTAGCAACAAGGCATTGGCAATCACGCCTCCAGACACCCATGCTGTAGCCTGCCAATCAGCAGCGAACTCCGGCGGGGGAGGCATGTCTTTGTAGCCACCGTGAAAGGCCTGCTTCAACAGTAAACCGCCACAAATCAGCAACCCTACAGCCACGGCCCAAGGCAAGAAGTTGGGCCCCACACCGCCATAACCTGCCTCTGATGAAATGGACCACGCCCCCCACATCATCAACACGGCCAGCACCACAGCGCCAACACCCATCCAAACTTGTGGACGCGAAATAGAAACATGTGACATTGTTGTTAGACCATACCTGCTTTAACCATCGTCGCGCGCAAGGATGCAAACTCACGATCCACGAAGTCTGCAAACTCATCCCCGGTCATCACAGCAGACGTCCAACCATTCTTCGCCAAAGACTCAGCCCATGATTTAGAACGCGAAGCCTTCAGCACCAGTTCGGTCAGCTCTTTGCGTTGTGCAGGCGTGATGTCTGCAGCGCCATAAACGCCACGCCAATTACCGATCTCCACGTTAAACCCCTGCTCTTTCAGAGTCGGAATGTTCAGCCCCTTGAGTCGAGCCGCTGAAGTCACGGCGATGGGTTTCATTTTTCCGGCCTCAATGTATTGCTGGAACTCGCTGTAGCCACTTCCACCGACCGTCACGTTGCCCCCCAAAATAGCAGCCACAGCTTCCCCGCCCCCACGGAATGCAACGTAATTGATTTTTGACGCATCCACACCCGCCTCACGCGCCAACATTGCCGCCGCGATGTGCTCGGTCGAACCACGAGAACCGCCCCCCCACTTGATGCTGCCTGGGTCTTTTTTCAATTGCTCAATAACATCTTTCATGCTTTTGTAAGGCGAATTCGCTGGCAACACAAACACGTTGTATTCGGTAGTCAAACGGGCAATCGGGGTAACTTTATCTAAGCTCACGGCGGCTTTGCCTGTGATGATGCCGCCAAGCATCACCGCCCCCATCACCATCAAAGCATTGCCATCCCCCTTGGTGGCATTGGCAAACTGGGACAGCCCGATCACGCCCGCGGCGCCCCCCTTGTTCTCAAAGGTGACCGTGCTTGCGGCTCCAGAATCTTGCAAGGCTTTACCCAACGCGCGACCGGTGGTGTCCCAGCCACCACCAGGATTGGCTGGAATCATCATTTTCAAGTTGGCTGCGGCCTGTGCACTCATAGGCAAAGCACCCGAAGCAACCAAAGCGGCTAGTGTTTTCAAAAAGGCATCACGACGCATACACATCTCCAAGCATGGACAAACAATGAGGGCTACAGTCTAGTGATGATTTTTTCAAATCATGCACTCCATTTGTAAGTAATTACGCGAATCGCGAAAA
>JBFYKC010000197.1:0-6412 GCA_041311135.1 Comamonadaceae bacterium
TGATTCGCTTTCGCTCGCGAAGAGAGGGGCCGTGGCATTGCCTTAGGCTCCTCTTCGCTTTGCTCAGAATGTCGCTACAGACAACGCCCCAGCCCCTCTCTTCGCTGGGGATCTCTGCTTAAGTTCTCGCCAACACAGGCTTGAGTGCATTCCCGGTGTGCGTCTTCAGCGCCACCACGGCCTCTGGCGTATCTGCGGCCACGATCAGGCCACCACCATCACCACCCTCGGGGCCTAGGTCAATGATCCAGTCGGCTTCGGCGATCACGTCGAGGTCGTGCTCAATCACCACCACGCTGTGGCCCCCATCGACCAAGCGGTGCAACACGCGGATGAGTTTGTCCACGTCGGCCATGTGCAAACCGACGGTGGGTTCGTCCAACACATACAAGGTATGGGGTGCTTTGTTGCCACGGCGGGTGACATCGTCGCGCACTTTGCTGAGTTCGGTGACCAGCTTGATGCGTTGTGCCTCGCCACCACTGAGCGTGGGTGAGGGTTGACCCAAGGTGAGGTACCCCAAGCCCACGTCTTTGAGCAACTGCAAGGGATGCGCGATGTTGGGCATGGTGGCGAAGAATTCCACCGCTTCATCGACTTCCATTTGCAACACATCGCCAATGCTTTTGCCGCGCCAACTGACCGCCAAGGTTTCGGGGGTGAAACGTGCGCCATGACAGGTTTCGCAAGGTACTTTCACATCGGGCAAAAAGCTCATCTCAATCGTGCGCATGCCTTGGCCTTCGCACGTGTGGCAACGGCCTTCGCCGGTGTTGAAGCTGAAGCGACCGGCACCGTAGCCACGTGCTTTGGCTTCGAGTGTTTCGGCAAACAGTTTGCGAATCGTGTCCCAAAAACCTATGTAGGTCGCCGGGCAGCTACGCGGTGTTTTGCCAATCGGTGTTTGGTCCACCTCCAACACGCGGTCGATGGTTTGATACCCATCCAGCCCCACACAACCCACCCACGTGGGGCGCTTGCCTTCTTCGTCCAACTTACGCCCAGCCTGCGTCGAACGCTGCGCCACCGCCGCCGCCACGTTGTGCAACAACACATCGCGCGCGAGTGTGGACTTGCCTGAGCCGGACACCCCTGTCACCGCTACCAAGCGCTTGAGTGGAATGTCCACGCTCACGTCATTCAAGTTGTGCAATGAAGCACCTTCGAGCGAGAGCCAGTTGAGAGGCAAGCTTTCGGAGGAGGAAGAGGAAACAGCGCGCCGCGCCTGCAACGGATGCCGCATCGCATGCAGCAAATAGCGCCCCGTCTGCGATTCGTCTTGCGACGTGATGTCCGCCACCGACCCCTCGCCCATCAAACGTCCGCCCCGCTTCCCCGCGCTCGGTCCAATATCGATGATGTGATCGGCACGGCGAATGGTGTCTTCGTCGTGCTCCACCACCACCAGCGTGTTGCCCTTGTCGCTGAGCAAGTGCAAGGCATTCAACAAAATTTGGTTGTCACGTGCATGCAAGCCAATCGTGGGTTCGTCCAACACGTAGCACACACCTTGCAAGTTGCTACCCAGTTGCGCTGCCAAGCGAATGCGTTGCGCCTCGCCACCGCTGAGCGTGGGTGCGCCACGGTCGAGCGTGAGGTAGTTCAAACCCACTTGCTCCAAAAACTCTAAACGACTTTGAATCTCAGGCAACAAATCACGCGCAATGTCGGCATCGCGGCCTGTCATTGCCAACGTTTCGACCCACTTGCGAATGTCAGTCACGCTCAAGCGCGCAATGTCGGTGATGCCCACGCCTGCAAACTTCACCGCTCGAGCGGTGGCATTCAAACGTGTGCCTTCGCAGGTGGGACACGCGACATCGACCAAATCGTCCACATCGGGTTCGGCAAAGGTTTGTTCGCGGCCTTTTTCTTTGTCGTCACGCACCGAGTCGTCCAACACCTTGCGTTGGTCTTTGTTCAGCTTCACGCCGGTGCCCACACAGTCGGGGCACCAACCGTGCTTGCTGTTGTACGAGAACAAGCGTGGGTCCAACTCGGTGTACGAGGTGGCACACACCGGACACGCCCGCAGGGTGGAAAACACATCCAAGCGACCGATGCTGTTGGTGTCTGCCCCCGCCTCCATGGCTTCGCGCAAACCATCCAACTGGCTCAACACATGCACCACGCCTTTGCCATGTTCCAACGCAGTCGTCAGGGCCTGGCGCAAGGCCAGTTCGTTCTCGGCAGACACCACGAGGCTGGCCACGGGCAGCTCAATCGTGTGTTCTTTGAAACGGTCCAAACGCGGAAAACCGTTGGTCGGCAAGAAGTGCCCATCCACACGCAAGTGGGTGTAGCCACGCGGACGGGCCCAATCGGCCAACTCGGTGTACACGCCTTTGCGGTTCATCACCAACGGGCTCAGCAGGCCAATGTGTTGGCCTTTGAACTCGCGCATCAACTGCGCCGCAATACGTTCGGGGGTTTGCGGCTGCACCGCGGCACCGTCGTGAATGCAATGCTGTGTGCCCAACTTGACGTAGAGCAAGCGCAAGAAGTGCCACACCTCGGTGGTGGTGCCCACGGTGGACTTGCGCCCCCCACGGCTCAAACGCTGTTCAATCGCCACCGTGGGTGGGATGCCGTACACCGCGTCCACCTCGGGACGCCCTGCCGGTTGCACGATGCTGCGCGCGTAGGCGTTGAGGCTTTCTAAATAACGACGCTGACCTTCGTTGAACAAAATATCAAACGCCAACGTCGACTTACCCGAGCCCGACACGCCGGTGATGACGTTGAACTTGCCACGCGGAATGTTGACACTGAGGTTTTTGAGGTTGTGCTCTTTGGCGTTGACGATTTGAATCGCGCCATCACCACTCGCTGTCGAAGCAGTCGGTGTGCCGGGCAACGATTTTGCGCGAGCGTATGAGGCGCCCGGCATACCGGCTGCTTTGGCAGCAGCGCCAGCGAATTGAGCCACGCCTTCAGCGGCAGCCAAGGACCGAGAACTCGACCCCACTTCATACACCACCCCCATCGAAGCCGCATAGTCGCGCAAGGCCTTCCCCGTGTGCGACGTGGGATGCAAACGCACATCTTCTGGCGTGCCCTCCGCCACCAACAAACCGCCGGCATCGCCCCCTTCAGGACCGAGGTCAATCAACCAATCGCTGGCGCGAATGACGTCGAGGTTGTGCTCAATCACGATGAGCGAGTTGCCGTCTTCCAACAAGCGACGCATGGCGCGCATGAGCTTGGCAATGTCGTCAAAATGCAAGCCCGTGGTGGGTTCGTCGAACAAGAACAGCACGCCTTTCTTGGCGAGTGTTTGTTTACTAGAAGTTTTGGCTTTGGCGGCTTCGGCCAAAAAGCCGGCGAGTTTCAAACGCTGTGCTTCGCCGCCACTGAGTGTAGGCACGGGTTGACCTAACTTCACGTAGTCCAACCCCACGTCCACGATCGGCTGCAGCGTACGCACAACCTCACGATCACCCGCAAAAATATCCAACGCTTCCCCGACTGTCAACTCCAACACGTCCGCCACGTTGAGGGTGATTCGTGTCGTGGTTGCGAGGGCAACGTCTTGCTCCTCTTCGCTTTGCTCAGAATGTCGCTGCGCCGTCACCCTCGCAGCCACGCCACGAATTTGGCGTTCGATGCGGACCTCTAGGATTTCGGGTCTGTAACGTTGACCGTTGCAATCTTGGCAACGCAAATACACATCGCTCAAGAATTGCATCTCGACGTGTTCAAAGCCTGAGCCACCGCAAGTGGGACAACGACCATCGCCACTGTTGAAGCTGAATTTAGATGCGGTGTAGCCACGTTGTTTAGACAGTGGCGCGACGGCAAAAATTTCGCGTACAGCGTCCCAAGCGCCGACATAACTGGCGGGGTTGGAGCGTGCGGTTTTGCCGATGGGGGACTGGTCGACAAACACCACATCGCTGAGGTAGTCCGCGCCTAGCAAGCGGTCATGCGCGCCCGGGGTTTCAGTGGCACGTCCATAGTGACGCAACAAAGCGGGCGTGAGGATGTCTTGAATCAGGGTGGACTTGCCGGAGCCACTGACGCCGGTGATGCACACCAAGCGTTGCAGCGGAAACTCGATGCTCAAATTTTGCAGGTTGTGCTCGCGCGCACCTTCCAAAATCAAACGTGGCGTGTTGTCAGTGACCAAGCGTTTCAAGCCGAGACCAATGGTTTTGCGCGCGCCTAAATAAGCACCGGTCAACGTGTCCGCCGACTTCAAGGCTTCGGTCGTGCCATCAAACACGATCTGACCGCCGCGCACGCCAGGGCCTGGCCCCATGTCGATGATGCGGTCGGCGCACAGCATGACCGCCGGGTCATGCTCCACCACCACCAACGTGTTGCCCGCATTGCGCAAACGCAGCATGGCTTCGTTGATGCGGTTCATGTCACGTGGATGCAGCCCAATGCTGGGCTCATCCAACACAAACAAGGTGTTGACCAACGAAGTACCCAAGGCCGTGGTGAGGTTGATGCGTTGCACCTCACCGCCGCTGAGGGTGCGACTTTGACGGTCGAGGGTGAGGTAGCCAATGCCCACATCGCTGAGGTATTTCAAGCGCGTGCGAATTTCGTCCATCAACAAATGCAAGGCTTGTGCGTCGGCACCCGCCACATCGACTTGCGTGCTGTTGAAAAACTGTTGCAGCTTGTCGATGGGCAAGAGCATCAAGTCATGCAGGCACAGGCCGGGCATGGCTTCGAGCTGTGCCCGCGTCCACTGCACGCCTTGCGGCATGAAGCGTTTGGCCGGAGGCAACACCGCATCGGCGTGCTCTTTGGTACCGATGCGCCACAACAAACTGTCGGTTTTCAAGCGCGCGCCCTCACACGCACCACACGGCGTGTAACTGCGGTACTTGGACAGCAGCACACGGATGTGCATCTTGTACGCCTTGCTCTCCAAGTATTCAAAGAAGCGTTTGATGCCATACCACTGATGGTTCCACTTGCCTTTCCACAAAGGCGAACCGTGGATGACCCAGTCTTTGTGCTCTTGACTCAGCTTGTACCAAGGTGTGTCACGTGGAATGCCTTCGGCCTCGGCGTGACGCATCAGATCGTCTTGGGTTTCTGACCAAGCAGGAGTTTGGATGGTCTTGATCGCCCCCGCACGCAAGGTGAGCTTGTCGTTCGGAATCACCAAGCCATAGTCCACGCCAATCACGCGACCAAAGCCACGACAGGTGTCACACGCACCCACCGCCGAGTTGAACGAAAACATCGAGGGGATTGGGTCGGTGTAACGCAAATCGCTGTCGGGGCAATGCAAGCCGGTAGAAAAGCGCCAGAGTTCAGGCGTGGCGTCAGCATCCAAGGACCAATACACATTGAGTCGGCCACCACCACGTTTGATGGCCAGCTCAATCGCCTCCACCACCCGGGCTTGTTCGGTGTTGCCCAGTTTGAAACGGTCGGCCACCACGTCCAGCAATTTGCGTGGCCCGGTCGGCGTCGCGACTTCGCGCTCCGCATGGATGCGCGTGAAGCCACTGGCGCTCAGCCACTGCTCGACCTCGGCGGGCGTGGTGTTGGCCGGCAACTCCACAGGAAACGTCATGATCAAACGCGGGTCTTGCGGCTGGGCGGCGCAACGGCGTTGCAGCTCGGCATAAATACTTTGCGGCGTGTCGTGCTGCACGGGCTGTGCCGTTTGGCGGTCAAACAACTGACCGGCACGTGCCATCAGCAACTTCAGGTGGTCGTTCAACTCGGTCATGGTGCCCACGGTGGACCGGGAGCTGCGCACGGGGTTGGTTTGGTCAATCGCAATCGCGGGGGGCACGCCTTCCACCTTGTCCACCGCGGGACGGTCCATGCGGTCCAAGAACTGACGCGCGTACGCACTGAAAGTTTCGACATACCGGCGCTGGCCTTCGGCGTACAAGGTGTCAAACACCAAACTCGATTTACCCGAACCACTGGGGCCGGTGACCACCGTGAGTTCGCCGGTGCGAATATCGAGGTCTAAGTTTTTGAGGTTGTGTTGGCGTGCGCCACGGATACGAATGCTGCCTGTCATGGCGGGGCCTTTTGAAGTGTGGCAAATATTCTAGAGATTCGATCAACCCTTCATCGGCGTCAGGGCATTGGGTTGCGGCCCTTCAAAAACAAAACGCCACGGACAAGCCGTGGCGTTTTGACGGACGAAGTAAATGAAATTACTTGGCAGCAGAGGCGTCCGCAGACGCTGCAGAGGCAGCACCTGATGCGGCTTCAGCAGGGGCATGCACCGCTTCATCGCCGTGCTTTTCGCCACTCATGTCCAAGCTGTTGCCACCTTTGAAAATGACGAACATCGCCAGCGCCGCGAAGATCACGAAACCCACAAAAATTTTCAACATATCCAATCTCCGAAATCAGTAAAAAGCCCTCCACGGGGGAGGGCTTGAATGTAGCACCCGGGTCACCCCGAGTCGCTGACAGGGCG